>JBOGIN010000511.1:0-7842 GCA_050742275.1 Vicinamibacteraceae bacterium | reverse complement strand
GCCGTGCCGTGCTCTCCGCGATTGCTACGTCCATTCGCGGCTCCCGCTCCCGCACGTGAATCTGTTCGAACGCGAGTACGGCCGGGGCCACAATGGGCATGGCCTCCGGCGATAGGGCGATGGGTGGCATGGGAAGGCAAGGGATAAAGAGATAGAGGGATCCCTTATCCTTTGCCTTCCATGACCTTTCGAATAAACGCGAGATTCCTCCGCATGTCCGCCTCGACGTCGTCGCTTGGAGAATCAGTCTCGAGCTGTGCCCACTGGTCGAAGCCGATGTCGGCGAGTGCGCGCACCACGGCTGGAAAGTCAATCGTCCCTTCGCCGAGATAGTGTGGGTTGTCCTTCAGGTGGACCTCGCAGATGCGCTCGTTTCCGAGCCAGCGAATCTCGTCGACGATATTGAAGCCGCTCTTGGTCGAGTTGCCGACGTCATAATAGACGAGCACCGCTGGTGACTTCGCACGTTCCATGATGCGGACGTTGTCGCGCGCGGAGATCGTGTTCTCGAGACCAAAGATGACGCCCGCCTGCTCCGCGTCAGGCGCCACCTCTCGCAAAGCATCACCGACGTTGTCCATCTCCGCTGTCGTGTTCAGCGCGCCGTCACCGAAGAACGGCAATAGGATCACACGCACCCCCATCGCCGTGGCGATCGGAATGGAGTCGGCAACCCACCGCTGTCCGAGCGGATCGTTCTTCAGGTAGTTCCGATGAAGGATGTCCAGACAGAGCGATGCAATAGGTAGGCTCTCTTTGCGCGACGCGTCGAGATACTGCTGCTGCAGCGACTTGTCGGCGAGCGGCAGACTCCTGACGACGCCCTTCCCGCCTCGGCCAATGCTCACCTGAACGCCTTCGAAGCCAATCCGCTTCGCCAGCGACACTGCCTCGAGCTCGAGCGTCTGGTCGAGGTTCCAATCCGTGACGCCGACCTTGAAGGACGCCCCACTGGCGGCGGCTTCAGCCAGCGCCCGTGCTGCCGGCCACGCCGAGATCCCCGCCAGCATCCCCACCCCGTACTGGATGAACCCTCGTCGATCCATGGGCATCGCTCCTCCAATCTCGGGAGAATGATACTGGAGTTCTTCGTGTTCCGGGTATCGCTCACTCGTGCCTGAGCGCCACGACGGGGTCTACTGCCCCGGCCTTCCGTGCGGGAATCGCCGCCGCTAGTACAGCCGTCGCAATCAGCGCTGCCACGGCCAGTCCGAGAAGCCGAGGGTCGCGAACGCTCACCCCATAGAGTAGTCCGCCGACGAGCCTTCCAAGGAGCAGGGTCAGTCCAACACCACCCAACGTTCCAGCCAGCATGACCGGCAGCACCTGGCGAAGCACGTGCCAGTGAATCTGTCGACGTCCGGCGCCCAACGCCATCCGGACGCCAATCTCACTCGTGCGGCTTGCGACATGGTAGCTGAGCAACCCGAACAGTCCCGTCGCCGCGAGTATCAGCGACAATGCGCCAAGGACCGTGGACACATCCGACAGGAGCCGGTCTTCAATGAGCGCCCCGTCTTTGCCCTGATCGAGCGTGCGATAGTCATCCGCATAGTGCTGGCCCAACGAAGCAAGTACTCGTCGGAGATGGGCAGCCGACACCGAAGCGCCATTCAGCGTCTTCACGAGAACGAAGGGTGACCAGATGTCCGGATGCTGCCAGAGGTTGATGTAAACGGCCAGTGGCTCGCGCTCGAGCGGGAAGTGGAGGCGGGCATCCGCGGCGATTCCAACCACCCGCAGGCGCCGCGCCGATCCCGGCTCGCCGATGCTAATGTGCCGGCCGATCAGCCGTTCGCCGCCCAGCCGCTCTGCCAGTGATTGGCTCACGATTGCCGTTTCTTCCGCGCCAGGGCCGCGCGGGGTGGGATCGGCGGCGCGGAACCCGTCACCCGCGAGGATCGATATGTCCAGGGTCTCGAAGAACCGCTCGGTCACGACCATCCGCTCGGCACGGACATCGCTGCGGGAACGAGCTTCAACGGTCGCAATTGGTTCGTCGGGACCGTAGATCCGAAAGGGTTCGATGTCTGCCACGACCGCAGAGACAACGCCGGGAAGCGCCTCGAGCCGTCGCAAGAGATCTCGATAATACGGAACGATCCGATCCGTCACGGTGACACCCGGCACGGGCGCGAGCCTGACAACGGACACGTCTCGCGTGTCGATGCCCAGATCGTGATCCTCGAGGTGACGCAACGACGAGGCGAACAGGCCTGCTCCCGACACCGAGGCCAACGCCAACGCCACCTGGACACCGAGCAGGACCTTCTGGCTCCGTGCACTCGAGCCTGCGATCCCTCTCCCCTTTTCCTTCAGCTCACGCTCGTTCGTCAAGCGGCGCGCCTGCCAAACGGGCACGAGCGCGAGTGTCAACACGGCCATTGCAACAAGGCCCACTAGAAAGAGGGCACCCCGCACGCCTAGCGCTGGGCCAAGACCCACCGGACTTAGCACCATCGCGAATGCGTCCCGTGCCTGAACCGCAACCGCGTGGGTGATCAGCCGCGCGAACATTGTCCCGAGAACCGTCCCGGCCAGTGCCAAGGGCACACTCTCCAGGGCAAGAAGGCGGACGACAGACGCGCGGCTCGCGCCGAGCGCCAACCGTATCGCAATCTCTCGCCGCCTGCTCAGTCCACGTCCCAGGAACAGCATGGCGAGGTTCACGCAGCCAACCAACAGCACCAGTGAGCAGATGCCCCAGATGGCGTAGAGCGGCTCTCCAAATCGACGCTGGATCCACCCGTTGCTGGTGGCGTCGAGCGCGTCCTCCGGCGATCGAACGATGATTCGGCGGTTCACGTACTCGCGCCGCTGCTCTGCGTTGTGTGGTGCGTGTTCTTCGAGCAACGCTCCTTGGATCGCGCTCAGTCTCGCCTGTGCCTGCTGGAGCGAGACATCGCGCTGGAGCCGGCCAAGAACGGCCACCCAGAAGTGGAAGGGACCGGGCCCGCTCGGCACATCACCCCCTGGCCATGGTCTCTGCGCCAACGGGATGATCACGTCCGCCGGGTATCCTCGTGTGAATCCCGTGAACGCCGGCTCCGCAACACCAATGACGGTGAAGACGTCCACTCCTGCCTTGATCGTCCTGCCCAGCACGTCCGGAGAGCCGTCGAACGACCCACGCCAGAGCGCGTCGGTCAACACGACGACGCGTTGCGCGCGCATGTCGTCGTCGCGAACCGTGAATGGTCGTCCAAGTTGCGTGCGAATCCCGAGGGTCGAGAAGCAGTCCCCGGTCATTGCGAGCGCCCGCATGCTGCGCAGGAGCCCGTTGATTTCGGTCGTGCGTGATGGCATGTCCCATCCGCACAGGCCACGAAACAACTTTTCTCGCTGAAGCGGCTCCATGACCTTCGAGAAGAGCCGTTGGCCGCGCCCCTCTTTGTCGACCGAGTAGATCTGCACGACACCCTGCGGGTCCTCGACGGGTAGCGGCTTCAAGAGGAGGGTATCAATCAGCGTGAACGCGGCAAGGTTCGAGCCAATGCCAGCCGCGAGCAGAAGAACGGCCGCCGCTGTGAAGCTGGGGCTCCGCCGCAGCGCGCGACAGGCGTGATTCAAGTCGCGAAGGACCATCTCCAAGCGCCACCAGGAGTGAACCTGCCGGCACTGTTCCTTGATCTGCTGCGCGCCTCCGAAGTGTGCTCTGGCTCGACGCCGCGCCTCTGCTGGCGTCATGCCGCTGGCCGTGTAGTCGGCCACCTGTCGCTCCACATGGTCGCGAAGCTCCGCGTCGAGATCACCTTCCAATCGCTGTCGCCGTTTCGTGAGAATCGAGCCGAAGCGGAACATTGGAACCTCCAGCCGAACTTCGACACCGATAGCCTAGTGCTTCTACACATTCGAGTGCAACATCGTTCGTCGATCAACGAGGGCCTCGACGTTGGCAGGACGCGAAAACGGCGGACTGAACGGTGGTACTGCTGCTAGCGGGCCTCCGAGGCTGGCGGCGAAGGCGCGGAGGGTGGCTCGGCCACCGGTCCCATTTCGAGCGGCAGGCTCACCGTGAAGACGGTGTGGCCGGGCTCGGAGCTCACGGTCACGCGCCCGCCATGCTGCATGGTGACGACGCGCTGCACGATGTCGAGGCCGAGGCCGGTGCCGGTGCCCATCGCCTTGGTCGTGTAGAAGGGCTCGAAAATGCGCGACTGCAGCGCCTCGGGGATGCCGCTGCCGTTGTCGATGATGCGGACTTCCACCGCGTCGCGCTCGCGCCCGGCTTCGATGCGGATGCAGCCGCCCTTCTCCGGCAGCGCGTCGATCGCGTTGTCCAGGAGGTTCGTCCAGACTTGATTGAGCTCGCCGGGATGTCCCAGCACGTTGGGCAGGTCGTCGGCGTACGCGCGCTCGATCGCCACCTGCTTCTTCTTGATCTGATGTCCGAGCATGACCAGCGTGTTGTCCAAGCCCTCGCGCACGTCGGTGAGCTGGCGGTCGACCGCGCGATCCATGTGCGAGTAGGCTTTGATCGAGGCCACCAGCTCGGAAATACGCCCGGCCGCGGCAATGATCTCGCCAAGGAGGCGGTCTGCTGCCACGGTCGCTTCGAGCCAGGCGAGCACTTCGGGCAGCGTGTCGACCGGCAGCGCGGACAAGCCCGACTCGAGATCGCCCACCGTGACGCCGATGTCTGCATAGGTCTCGGCCAGCACCCACGCTTGTTTCACGCCGCGCGCTTCCAGCCATTCAGCAATCGCGTCCTCATGGCGGCCACGCTCGACGGGCGAGAGCCCTTCCGCCGCGTGTCGCTGCAGGACCATCTGTCGCATCCGCTCGAGGGTCTCGGCGTGTGGGTGCACCAGCTCGCACGTCGCCAGCTCGGACGCCGCCTCGCTCAAAGTGTGCAATCGATCCTTGAGGGCGCTGGCCGCGCGTGTAACGGCCGCGGCAGGATTGTTCAGCTCGTGCGCGAGCCCCGAGGAGAGCTTGCCGAGCGCCATCAGCTTCTCGCGCTGCCCCACCCACCGCGTCGTTTCCCGGATGCGATCGGACAGCAGCGCCACCAACCGCTTGCTCAACTCCGGGCTCAGCGCGAGCATCTCCGGGAACAGATCCTTGAAGATCGCCAGCATCCGCGAAGGCTTCGTCGCAATACCCTCTGCGGCGTACGCCTTCATCCGCGAGTACGGCAGCAACCCGCCCACCGTGCCCTGCTCGGCTGTGAAGAACGTCGTCATCTGGCCGTTCATCAGTCCGCGGACATCGAACTCCCCTTCGAGCAGGACGACCATGCGATCGGGCGTGCCGCCCGGCTCGAACAGCCGCTCGCCAGCCGTCGCCGTCACCACCTCGCCATGCTCGACGAACCATTCGAGCACGGGGTCCGGCAAGCCGTCGAAGAACGATATCCTCCGGAGATCGTCAATCGTTGTCTGAGGAGTAGTCATGAAACTGCCAAATAGCGATGCACGAAATGCACCGCGACGGAGCCTTCACCCACCGCCGACGCGACGCGCTTGATGGACTCGTGCCGCACGTCCCCTGCGGCGAACACGCCGGGCACGCTGGCTTCGAGCAGATACGGGTCGCGCGGCAACGGCCAATCACCGAGATGCTCCGGCTTGAGATCCGTGCCGGTCAGCACGAACCCGTGCGTGTCACGGGCAATCGACCCGTTCAGCCACGCCGTGTTCGGCTCGGCGCCGATGAACACGAACAGAAACTTCGTCTCGGCACGCTCTTCGTCGCCGCTGTGACGGTCGCGCAACGTCACACCCTCCAGGTGTGACTCGCCGTGGCACCGGCTGATCTCGGTGTGCAGCCGGATGCTGACGTTTGGCAATGATTCCAGGCGATCGACCAGGTACTGGGACATCTTCTCGCCGAGAGCGTCCCCCCTCACGAGGAGCACGACGCGCGAGGCGTGCTCGGCGAAGTACATGGCTGCCTGGCCTGCCGAGTTGCCGGCACCAACGATGCAGACGTCCTCGCCGTTGGTGTAGAGCGCTTCGGTGGTCGCGGCGCCGTAGTAGATGCCCCGGCCCGTCAACTCCCGCGCGCCAGGGGCCTCCAACTGCCGCCAGCGGACGCCGGTCGACAGCATTAGCGCCTTGCAGCTAATCCGCGCGCCGTCGCCGCAGATGAGCAGCTTGTACGGCCCCTCGAAGCTGAGCCTGCAGATTTCCTGCGGCGACAGGATCTCCACGTTGAAGCGGCGCGCCTGCGTCACGGCCCGCCGTGCCAGCTCCCCGCCCGAGAGCCCCGACGGAAAGCCGAGATAGTTCTCGATACGGCTGGAGGTGCCGGCCTGTCCACCTGGCGCTTCCCGCTCGATCAACACGGTCTTCAGTCCTTCGGACGCGCCATAGACGGCTGCCGCCAAGCCTGCCGGGCCGCCGCCCACGATGGCAAAGTCGTAGGTCTCAGCCGCGGCGGTCGTGCGAAGCCCGAGCTTTTGCGCCAGTTGCGTCACCGTAGGGGCATAGAGCTTTTCGCCGCTGGTCAATACGACGAGTGGCAGCTGCGTCGACGGGTTGTCCAACTTGGCGGCGATGGCCTTTGCCGTTTCCTCCTGCTCGACGTCGAGAAACTCGTACGGCGCGTGATTGCGCGCAAGAAAGTCCTTGAGCGTGTGCGATTCCGGCATCCAGCGGCTGCCGATGATGCGCACACCGCCATAGCCGAGCTTGTGGCCCGCCTTCCAGTCCTCGAGCAAATCGTCGATCACCGGATACAGCCGCTCGGAAGGCGGATCCCACGGCTTGGTCAGGTAGTAATCGACCTGCGACTGGTTGATGGCCGCGATGGCGGCGTCGGTATCGGCGTACGCGGTGAGCAGGGCGCGCTTGCTATCCGGATAGCGATGACGCGCCTCGGTGAGGAACGTCACGCCATCCATGACGGGCATTCGTTGGTCCGAGACCAGGAGCGCCACGGGACTGGCGGTCTCGACCAGCTCGTCGAGCGCCTGCAACCCGAGCGACCCGGATTCGGCGCGTAGGACGCTGTATTCGTCGCCGTACCGCTGGCGCAGATCTCTGGCGATGGACCGCAGTACCTGCGGGTCATCGTCGACGGTTAGAATGACTGGTTTTTCCATGAATGACAGGGGTCTCCGTGCCTCTTCGAGCATACACGGTTTGTCTCGGCGTCCGCCCTATCCGGACGGGCAGGTCTCGCCGGTGCGGACGGCGCCGCTCCAGGCGCGAGACGTCATGGCAACTCTGTATACTACGGGCCTGCAAACGAGCAACATCGATGGCACGGGGAGGAGAACCGGACAATGACACGACGGCATTTTGTGTGTAGCTGGCTGGCCTCGATGATGGTCATCGTGGCGCAACCGACGACCTCAGCGAGCCCTGACGACGCGCATCGAAGTCAGGCCGCGCAGACCGCAAGCGGCGCCACGACCGATCAGCTCGCCGCGGACCTGAAGGACGACTGGGCATCGCAAAAGAAGCGTCTCATGGAGCTCGCCGACGCGATGCCGCCCGAGAAGTACACGTTCAAAGCGACCGAGGCCCAGCGCACGTTTGGCGAGCAGCTCGTGCACCTTGCCGAGGCACACGTCAAGATGCTCCAAGCATTGGACGCGTCAGGCAGCGTTCCGGTGCCCACGCTGAGCCACGAGCCGACGAAGCCCGAGGTGCTCGAGAGTCTGGGAGCGGCCTACGACTACGGCACCGCCGTGCTCGACGCCGCAGGAGGGACGCTCCTCGAAGCAAATGGCGACAGCACGCGCGCTCGCGCCTTCTGGCGAGCCATGAGCAATGGGCAGAATCACTATGGACAGTGCGTGGTCTACCTGCGGCTGAATGATATCGTGCCGCCTGCGAGCCGACGCTGATCGCACGAGGAAGAACACGAAGGATTTCACCACGAAGGACACGA
>JBOGIN010000510.1:0-3946 GCA_050742275.1 Vicinamibacteraceae bacterium | reverse complement strand
CACCAGGACAATGCGGTCACCCTTGCGCAGCTCGAGGGAGGCCACCGCATCGCTGGGGGGATTGCCGCTGGACGTCGTGGCCAGCAACAGGCACGCAAGGACGAAGGAGACGATCCCCATTCTTGCTTTCACCACGAGAACCTCAATGACGCCTGCATGACGCGTGGCTGCCGCGCGTCGGTGACCTCGCCGAAACGGTCGTTCACCTGGTTCCCCTCGGGGTCGAATTCCGCGCCCGTGTCAATGCTCGAGAACTGCGTATGGTTGAACAGATTGTACACTTCCCAGCGTACCTGCAGCGCGCGGCTCCCGCCAAACGGAATGTTCTTGAACAGCGTCAGATCCCAGTTGTGCCAGCCGGGATTGCGGATGATGTCGCGGCGCTGGTTGCCGAACTCGCTCCGCGTCGGCACCTCTCCCTGAGCCGGCCGCGCAAAGAGCGACGTGTCGAACCAGCGCTCGATCGTGCGCTCGCCGCTCGACAGACGGGGATCGCCAGTCACGGCAATGCGTGTGCCATCGCCGCCGCCAGTAATATCGGCCTCGTCCGTTGTCGAGAAGCCCACGCCGGTGGGCGTGCCGCTCGCGAAGGCCGTGATGCCGGAAAGCTGCCAGTCGTCGAGCACGGCCCGTATGGCCGCATTGTTCCACAGACGGCTCGCGCGCGGCAGATCCCACGTGTAATTGATGACGGCCACATGGGTTTGATCGTAGCCCGAGAGCGCATACGACCAATCCGTTGCATCTTGGTACAGCGGCTGCCCTCCTCCATCGCTCGATTCCATATCACGCGAGCGGGAGAGCGTGTAGGAGACGCCGAACTGGAAGCCGCCGGTAAAGCGCCGATTGACCTGGACCTGCAACGCGTCGTAGTCGGACTTGCCCGTGTTCTCGTAGAAAGTGATGCCCGAATAGCCGGGAAACGGTCTGAAGAAATTGTCGACCAGCGGCTCTCCAGTGGTGACGTCCTGGTGCTCCGGAAGGAACCGGGAGCCGTAGGGCACGCTGTTGATGTTCCGCGATTGCGCCAGGTTCTCTCCGCGGCTGCCGACGTACGCGGCATCCACCACCGTATCCCACCCGATGTCGCGTTGCACACCGATGGTGAAGCTGTACAGAACGGGCGTGTGTGTCTCGCGCTCGTAGCCTTGCACGCCGCTTGGAAAGAGGACGCCGCCAGACTCGACCTGAAAGAGGTTGTCGAACGTGCTGTGGGAGATGGTCGGCGTGAACTGGATCGGCGGATTGCGGGACGCCGCCCACACACGATTCCCAGTGTTCCGCATGTTGTGGAAGATGCCGAAGCCGCCCCGAACCGCCGTGCGGCCGTCGCCGTTGACATCCCACGAGAGCCCGACGCGCGGCTCCACGAGCACGCCAGGCTGCTCCTTGAAACCGGCAGGATAGCTTGGATCGTCGGCCACGGCCATCCCGTTCACGATGTCACCCACGCCTGGCACGAGCGCGCCGACCATCCAGTCTGGCACGACCTCGCCAGTGACGGGATTGCGTCCCACGCGCTGGCCGTCCACCATCGCCGCCTCGAAGAGTGGCGGCGCCGCCTCCTTGTCGTATCGATCCAGCGCAAAGGCAGCCCCGAGACCTTCACTCGCGACGTAGTGCGTGTAGCGCGCGAAGCGCAACCCGTAATCGAGCGTCACACGTGAGAGTCGCCACGTGTCCTGGGCGAACCACTCGATGATGTTTGCCGTGCCGTCACCCGGCGGGCGCGTCGTCGATTCCGAATAGCTGTTGAACACGCCCAGGAGGGCGTTGGCGTACGGATGTCCAGTGTCCAGCGGGTTGTTCGTGTTTCGGCCGAAGTCGAACGAGCCGGCGAACTCGCCGGTGTGCCCCTCCTGGTTTCTGACCCACTCCGCGTACACGCCCGTCTTGATCGTGTGAGCGCCACGGGTCCAGGTGACCGTGTTGGCGAGATTGAAGAACGTGTCGGCGCCGGTCAAGGGAAAGCGGCCGTCGTATGAGATGTTGGCTGGCGACTCGACGCCGCCAAAACTGGCGCGGGGGATGATGTCGAGCGGGTTCAGCTCCGGATTGAATTGTCCCAGGTTGAAGCCCGTCGATTGTCTGGTGACGCGATCGAGGCCCTCCGCGCTCAAGACCGACCCATCCTCCGTGCTGTACCGTCCGCCCACGTTCAGCTCGTTCACGAGGCTGGAGGACAGGATGCGCGTGTAGTTGCCGACCGCACCACGGTCGCGGAACGTATAGTGGGCCCCGACGAGTCCCCAGTTGGAGGCACCAGCCGGCACGGCAAACCCTTTGTTGTCGGCAAACCAGTCCAGGTACCGCACGTACAAGGCGTCCTTCTCGTTCGGTCGATAGTCGACGCGCGCGAGATGCTGGCGCTTCGGAACCTCGAGGCTCTCCTGGAACACGTAGTTGTACTGGCCCTCGGTCAGCCCACGGTCGAGTCGATTCGGCATGGGCAGGGCGCCCAACAGCGCCTGGCCGTTCGGGTCCAGCCGATCGGCCGGGATGCGGTTGCCAGGAAATGGCTCGCCAGTCCGTGGATCGCGGACAACCATGAGCTGACCATCGACGTCGTGCGCCTGAGAGAAATCGCCCCGGCGCTCGCGCTCGGTTGGCGTCGTGACCTCCCGAAGGTCCTGGGGATTTTCGGTGTGCGCGTCCTCGAACGAATAGAAGAAGAACACCTTCCGCCGATCGTCGTTGAACCACCCGGGCACAGCGACAGGACCACCGAGCGTCGCGCCCCTCGTGTCGTATCGGTAGATTGGCTTCTCTACGTCGTTCTTGTTGTTGAAGAAGCTGTTTGCGTTGAGCGCCTCGTTGCGCTTGTACCAGTAAGCGCTCCCCTTGAAATCGCGCGTGCCCGACTTGGTGACGATGCTGACGAGCGCCCCCGCATTGCGGCCGTGCTCCGCTTGATAGTTGTTGAGCTGGACGTTGATCTCGCTGATGGCGTCGAAGCTCACCGTGCTGCTGAAGTCCTGCGGGCTGCCCAAGTCGTTGCCAACGAGGCCGTCGATGGCCATGGTGTTCCATGTGTTGCGATTGCCGCCGACGCTCGGCGCGCTCGTTCCGAGACCGGACCCCGCCGACTCGACCGGCCCACGATATTGCACGCCGGGCAGTATCTGAATCATCTCCATCGGGTCGCGGCCGCGCGCCGAGAGCAACTGCATCTGTGTCGAATCGAGCAGGGCCGAGCGCTCCGAGCTGCGGGTCTGCACGAAGCTCCCCTCGGCGGTCACATTCACCGTCTCGGTGAGCCCCCCGGCCTTCAGCTCGATGCCGCCGAGCGCCAATGTCTCACCGGCCGGCAACACCAGACTGTTCAACTGATACGGCGCGAAGCTCTGGAGCTCGACGGTCAGCGTGTAGGTGGCAGGCTGCAGCGCTGGAAAGTTGAACTCGCCATTCTCATTCGTGACGGTCGACCGCGTGTCGCCGCTCCCCTCGTCGGTGAGTGTCACGGTGGCGCCGGGAAGCACGCCGCCCGTCTCGTCGACCACACGTCCGCCGATGGACCCGGATGTGAGCTGCGCATGAACGCTGACCGGCAGGGCCAAGGCGAACGCCAGCGTCGTGAGCTGAACCCAGCGTGAGAGCACAATCTGCATGGAGCTCCTCCCCACCCCCACGCCCCGCCTCCGGGCGGAGCGTCCCACGAGCACCAACTGGATTGGTCTGATGGATCCAATCGGTGAATCTGGTAAAGCGACAGTGAGCGGTGGTTGTACTATCGCTACCACGCTCACGTCAAGTTAAAGAGTGTTGTGCACCTGATTTTAGCTGAGCTATTGGCGTTCGTCGACACAGAGTATCCATTCTTTGGACTTATCCACATGTGGCCGATTCAGAGATGTGGACAAACCTGTATGACGCAGACGCCCGCGATTGAAAGGTAGTACCGCTCACGTAAGGTGGCTTCGCCGACCCTGGACGCGGCCCGGCGACG
>JBOGIN010000509.1:0-4398 GCA_050742275.1 Vicinamibacteraceae bacterium | reverse complement strand
GATGCCGAGAACCCGTACGTACAGGCCTAGCCTTTCCTGTGGGTGCAGGGGAATCAGGTGGGGGGCAAGTCGCTCATCTGGGGCCGTCAGTGCTATCGCTGGAGCGACCTCGACTTCGAAGCGAACCTCAAAGACGGGCACGGCGTCGACTGGCCGATCCGCTACGGCGATATCGCGCCATGGTACTCCTACGTCGAGAAGTTCGTCGGCGTGAGCGGGGAGAAGCTGGCCTTGCCTCAGCTCCCGGATGGCGAGTTCCAGCCGCCGATGGAGCTGAACGCCGGCGAAAGGTGGGTCAAGGCCAGGCTGGCGCGCAGCTACCCCGATCGCCCGCTCACCATCGGGCGGACCGCCGTGCTCACACAGCCGATCGGCGACCGCATGCCCTGCCACTACTGCGGCCCGTGCGCGCGCGGCTGCTCGACCGGCAGCTACTTCTCCAGCCAGTCGTCGACGCTGCCGGCGGCGCGCGAGACCGGCAACCTCACGCTCAGGCCGCACAGCCTCGTCCACTCGGTGATCTACGATCTCGAACGGGACCAGGCCACCGGCGTGCGCGTGGTCGACACCGAGACCGGCGAGATGCACGAGGTCTACGCGCGCGTGATCTTCCTATGCGCCTCGACGCTGGCGACCGCGCGTGTGCTGCTGAACAGCAGGAGCCGGCGGCATCCGAAGGGCCTGGGCGGCGGCAGTGGCGCGCTCGGACGCTATTTGATGGATCACCATCTGCGCCAAGGGGCCAGCGGCGAGATTCCAGGACTGCTGGATCGCTACTATCAAGGCAACCGGCCGAATGGCACGTACCTGCCTCGCTTCCGAAACCTCAAGGGGCCGGACTCCGACAAGCTGAAGTTCGTGCGCGGCTATGGATACCAGGGCGGGGCGGACCGCGCCGGGTGGGGCCGCGGCGTCGGCGCGGCGGAAATTGGTGCCGCGCTCAAGCGCGTCCTCCGCGATCCCGGCCCGTGGCACATGGGGCTCGGCGGCTTCGGCGAATGCCTGCCGCGGGAAGACAACTACGTCGAGCTCGCCGACGAGACGGATCCGTGGGGAATTCCGGTGCTGCGCATCCACGCCGCCTGGGGCGAGAACGAGCTGGCGATGCGCGAGGACATCAAGGCGCAGGCCGCGGAGATGCTCGAGGCCATCGGGTGTCGCCACGTGCGGATTCAGGATGGGCTCGAGGGCGGGGCGATGAACGCCATGCCGGGAGGCGCCATCCACGAGATGGGCACCGCACGCATGGGACGCGACCCCAAGACGAGCGTGCTGAACGGCCACAACCAGGTGTGGGAAGCGCCGAACGTCTTCGTCACGGACGGCGCGTGCATGACCAGCTCCGCGTGCGTCAATCCCAGCATCACGTACATGGCGCTGACGGCGCGCGCCGCCGACTACGCCGTCAACGCGCTGAAGCGGAACGATCTCTAGGGAGCACAGGCATACAGCGCCGGACGGCCGTCGAGCACCGCGGCAATATCGCGGCAGACCACGGCCACGACGCGCGCCTGCGCCTCGGCCGTGAACGCGCCGATGTGCGGCGTGAGGATGACGTTCTCCATCTCGTCCAGCGGGGATGGTGCGGGCGGCTCGATCGCCCGCACGTCCAAGCCGGCGCCGCCAATCCAGCCCTGTCTGAGCGCCTCGATCAATGCTGGCTCGTCCACCACGTCTCCGCGCGCGAGATTCAGGAACAGGGCGGTCTGCTTCATCGCGCGAAACCGCTCGGCGCCGAACAGCTTGTGGCTCGCCGGCGTGCTTGGAACGTGGCAGCTGACCACGTCCGCGCGCGCGAGGAGGTCGTCGAGCGTCGTCAGCTCGGCCCCGCTCTCGGTCACCGTGACCGCGTCCGCGCCGACGAAGGGATCATGGGCCAGCACCCGCATCCCGAAGGCCCGGGCGCGCATCGCGAGCAGAAAGCCGATCCGCCCGAACCCGACCACGCCAAGCGTCTTCCCGGACAGCTCCATGCCGCCGAAGGCCCCGCGCGCCCACTCGCCCGCGTGCGTGGACCGGTCGGCGCTCACGAGACGACGCGCGAGCGCGAGCAGCATCGCCATCGCCAGCTCGGCGACCGAGAGCGCATTTTGATCCGGCGCGTAGCACACCGTAATGCCGGCCTCCCTTGCAGCCGACACATCGATGTTGTCCAGACCGGCGCCGGCGCGGCCGATGACTTCCAGCCGATTCGAAGCCCGTATGAGCTCGCTTGTCACCTGCGTCTGGTTGCGGACGATGAGCGCTCGGCTCTCGGCCAGGCGGGCGGCCAGCGCACCGGGGTCGCGCCAGAGCTCCGGCTGCACCGAGACGCTATGGCGCTGACGAAGCTCCTCGAGACCGGGTCCATCGAGCGATTCGCTCACGAGAATGTCGGGCATGACACGATTCACCTTGCGATTACGAGCGATTGGCAGGCCTGAAGAGCGTGCGCGACGTCTGTGAATGCCACCGCCGCCGCGTGGGCCAGCGCGTGGTCGACGATGGTAGGATACTGGCAAGCCGAGGGTTTGTCGTACCGATGACGCTTCGGCGCCGCCGGTGATGTTCGATCTTCTCTCCTCGCTCCAGCGTCATTTCGGTCACGGATCGTTTCGCACCGGTCAGGAAGATCTCGTCCGATCCGTGGTCGAGGGCCATGACGTGCTCGCGGTCATGCCGACGGGATCCGGCAAGTCCCTCGGGTTTCAGTTGCCCGCCGTTCTCCTTCCAGGGATCACGCTGGTCGTGTCGCCGTTGATCTCGTTGATGAAGGACCAGGTCGACGAGCTGAATCGCCGCGGCATTTCGGCGGCCGCGCTGCATTCCATGCTTCCGAGTGACGCGCGGCGTCGGGCGCTGACGGCGGCGCGCGACGGAGCGCTTCGGCTGCTCTATGTGGCGCCCGAGCGCTTCGCGTCGGAGCACTTCAGCCGCGTGCTGCACGAGCTCTCCATCGCGAGATTCGTCGTAGACGAGGCGCACTGCGTCTCGGAATGGGGCCACGACTTCAGACCGGACTACCGGCGTCTCCGCGCAGCAGCAGCGGCCTGTCGCCGGAGCAACGGCCAGGCGGGGCGCCCGCCGCTCTCTGCGTTCACCGCCACCGCAACCCCCGAAGTGCGTGACGACATCGTCGATCTCCTCGGGTTGTCGAATCCACGCGTGATCGTCTCCGGGTTCGACCGCCCCAACATCCATCTGCAGATCCGTCCGGTCTCGGGCGACCGGGAGAAGGAGCGGCTGCTGTGCCAGCTCGTCGCGGGCCGGCGGTCGCTGGTGTATACGGCAACCCGAGGAAGCGCAGAAGAATGCGCCCGATGGTTGCGCGAGGCCGATATCCAGGCGGATGCGTATCACGGCGGGCTGCGGGATAGTGAGCGGAGCCGCGTCCAGGATGCGTTTGCGTCAGGCGCGCTCCGCGTCGTGTGCGCGACCAACGCGTTCGGCATGGGCATCGATCGGCCGGATGTCGAGGCCGTGGTCCATGTCGCGGTTCCGGGGTCGCTGGAGGCGTACTACCAAGAGATTGGCCGGGCCGGACGGGACGGGCGGCAGGCCACCGCCACGTTGCTCTGGAACTATCGAGACGTCAAGACGCGCGAGTACCTGATCGATCACGGGCGAGAGGAGCTGCCAGGGCGTGCGCCCGTGCCGTTGGATCCCGCCGAGGTCTCGCGCCGGAAGGCGCTCGAGCACAAGAAGCTGCGCCGCATGGTCGCGTACGCCAACGCGGCAGGCTGCCTGAGGGCGACGATCCTTCGCTACTTCGGCGATCCCGCCGCACGGGAGCCCTGCGGCGCGTGCGGCAACTGCGATCGCCGCCGTCCGATCGACGCTGCGGCACTGTTGTACGTGCGGAAGATCTTGTCGGGAATTGCCAGGGCAGGTGAGCGGTACGGCCGGCGCAAGGTGGCGGCCATGCTCGTCGGCCAGGTTGAGGATCTGCCGGAGCCGCTGACGCGCCTCTCCACGACCGGACTGCTGCGGGACGAGCCGCCGCAAACGGTGGAGCAGTGGATTGACGCGATCTGCGCGGCCGGCCTCGTTCGCTCGTCGGCAGACAAATACCAGACGCTCAGCCTGACGCCCTTGGGCCGGGAGGTGATGGCCGGACGCGTCGAAGAGGTGACGATGGCGGTTCCCGTCGCACGCCCCACGCGATCCCGCCGGCGGCGCTCGCCGTTCCGCGGAGTCTTCTCTGCGTTTACCAGGCAGCGTGGCTGATTGTCGCTTCCCTGACTACTGTTCACTTAGTCCGTAGCGAGGGGTCTTTTAGAGTCTGTGAAGAATTCACGTAGGGGCCGCCCTTAGGCGGCCCATTGACGGCGAGTCCGGGCCCTATTGGCCATGTAGGTCCGCCTAAAGGCGGACCCCACGAATTTATTCACACGCTCTTTAGGTCCCTGGTCGCGGGGG
>JBOGIN010000508.1:0-8149 GCA_050742275.1 Vicinamibacteraceae bacterium | reverse complement strand
CAGCACGACCCCGCGCGTGATGACTTCCGGGACGCCCTCCAACGTGCCAGTTTGCCGGCTGATCGCCAGGACTGGCACGACGAGGCCATCGCCTGCCAAGTGACGCCGATCACGTAGCACCTGGTCTCCGACCTCCCCGGTCAACGTTCCGTCGATCAGCACGCGACCCACGGACATCTTGTCGGCAATCCGACCGCCGTTCTCGTCGAACCGGATGACATCGCCGTTGTCGGCAAGCACGACGGTCGAGTGGTTGCCGGTCACTTGCTTCGCAACGCGCGCGTGCCGGGCGAGCTGCCGATACTCGCCGTGAATCGGGATGAAGTAGCGTGGCCGGACCAGCGACAGCATGAGCTTCAGCTCTTCGGCGCTGCCGTGGCCCGAGACGTGCACGTGCTTCAAACCCTCGTAGATGACCTCGGTGCCGCGCGACGCGATGTGGTTCATGACCCGGCCGATCGCCCGCTCGTTGCCAGGAATCGAGCGCGCCGAGAAGACCACCGTGTCTCCCTCGGTGAGCCGTACGTGGCGATTGTCGTCGATCGCGATCCGCGACAGCGCCGCTAACGGCTCGCCCTGGGAGCCGGTCGTCAGACAGACCACGCTGCCAGCGGGATGATGCTTGATCTCGCTGTCGCGAATCGCCACGCCGGCGGGCACCTTGAGATATCCCAGCCGCGTGCCAATCTCCGAGCTCTCGACGACCCCGCGTCCGATGAACGACACCTTCCGGTCGAACCGAGCAGCGAGGTCGATGATGACCTGCATACGATACAGGCTCGAGGAGAAGAGCGCGACGACGATCTTGCCTTCGGTGGCGGTGAAGATCTCTTCGAACGCATCGACGACGTCGAGCTCCGACCCGGCGAAGCCCGAACGGTCCACGTTCGTGCTGTCTCCGAAGAGAGCGAGCACTCCTTCGCTGCCCAGCTGTGCGAAGCGATGGAAGTCGAAGTGCTCGCCGTCGATCGGCGTCTGATCGATCTTGAAGTCGCCGGTGTGGATGATGGTGCCCTGCGGCGTGTGGATGGCCAGCGCCATGCAGTCCGGCATGCTGTGCGTCACGCGCAGGAACTCGACGCGGAATGGTCCGATCTCCACGATCTCGCGTGGTCGCACGGGCAGCAACCGATCGCGCGCGTCGATCCCATGCTCGGCGAGCTTTGGCTGGAGGAGTGCCAGGGCCAGGGGTGTGCTGTAGATCGGGCCGGCGACATGGCGAAAGACGAACGGCACCGCACCAATGTGATCTTCGTGTCCGTGCGTGAGGATGAGCGCATCGAGCCGGCGTGAGCGTTCTTGGAGCGAGGCGAGATCCGGAATGATCAGGTCGACTCCCAAGAGCTCCGGATCGGGAAACATGACGCCAGCGTCGACCCCGATCGTCGTGTCCTCGCACGAGATCGTCAGCATGTTCATGCCGAACTCGCGCAGTCCGCCGAAGGCAACGACATCGACTACCGGCACACTCATTGAGGGCTCACGCCAGAGCAATCGCCTGCTGTCAGCAGACGAGCAAGGTTGATCCGCGCTCACACCTCACGCGCATCACACGAGATTCGTGCGTTGCGACGGTCCTAAGCGCGGTGCGCTGCCGGGCGGCCCGGGTGGGCAACCCCGTGGCGCGAGGTAACCTGCAGCAAGGCTGGGAACCTGGCAGACACCCCTTTCAGGCCCTGGGCTTGCCTGTAGACAGGCAGGATCAAACGCGCGAAGTATAGCACAGCTCACGTGCGTGTGTAGCTTTGCGAGAGTCGTGCAAGCTCCGCCAATTCTAGGGTTTCCGGTCGCCGACTACCGTCGAGGTCCGCTCGCGTCAGGAGAGGTGGAACTGGGTCGGAGGCGAGAACCGGGACGGCCTCCTTTTTCGGTGGCTGACGCGTCAAAAAGGGGGGCTGTCCCCGTTTTCGCTCCATTTCGCGGAGAACGTTGGCGAGGGTCTTGCGCCGGTGCAGGAAGAGCCCGCGGACGAGCTTCGCGAAGAGCGTGTAATCGCCCACCGCAACCGCATCCTCGCGGAACCGTAAGCGAATCAGCGCCGAGTGCACGCGAGGCGCCGGCCGAAACGCGCCAGGAGGCAGCCGCAACACGTAGTCGACGTCGGCTTGCAGCTGGGTCAGGATGCCCAGCGGGCCCCAGTTGCGATGCCCCGGTCGAGCCGCAAGCCGATCCGCAACCTCGCGCTGGAGCATCAACACCGCGTCGACGAGCAGGCCATCGCGCGCCAGTGCCAACAACCGAAAGAGAATGGGTGTGCCGACGTTGTACGGGAGGTTCGCCGCCACCCGAGAGGCGCGCGATGGGTCGCGCCACTCCTGGATTGGCGTTTCGAGAAAGTCGCCAATCACGACACGAACGTTGGGAAGCGCGACGCTGCCGAGCTCCGCGCCGAGGTCTCGATCGATCTCGACGGCGACAATGGCGTGACAGCGCGGCGCGAGCGCCGCCGTCAGCGCGCCATGTCCAGGGCCAATCTCGAGAAACCTGTCGTCGGGCCGCGGTGCGATCGCTGCCACCACCTTAGGCACCCATTGCGGCTCGAGAAAATGCTGCCCGAACCGCTTGCGGGCCGGCCGACGAGAGCGACCGCCGAATCTGGTCACTCCATCTCCTCGCCGCGCCAGAACCGAGCCTCGATCGCTTCGATCTCCTCTTCGCTCAGTCCGAAATAGTGGCCAATCTCATGGATGAGCGTTTCGGCAATCGCCACCGTGAGGTCTTCCTGGTCGGTGCTGTCCGCCTCGAGAGGCCATTGGTAGAGCGTGATCCGATCAGGCAGCTGGTTGCCTGCCGCCCAGGTGCGCTCGGTGAGCGGCGTGCCCTGGTAGAGCCCGTACAACATATCGTCCGGGCCAAGTTCCATCTCTTCGAGCAGCTCATCGTCCGGCTCGTCTTCGATGACGATGGCGATGTTCGCCATCGCGTCGCGAAAGCGGCGTGGGACGCGCCGCAGCGCGCGTTCGACGAGCTGTTCGAAACGCCGCCGGCTGACGTGGGTCACGGCCGTGGACGGAGCGATGCCGCACGGACCGCGGCGCGACGCGCTGGAGCGCCCGCTGCGCGCTCTGCGCAGGCGAAGAGACAGACGTCGTTCAGGATGCAGTCGGGACACAGCGGCCGGGGGCGGCAGATCCGGCGCCCATGCAGGATGAGGAGGTCCGACAGGCGCGTCCAGTCCTTCCTGGGCGCCCCCGCCATCAGCTCTTGCTCCACCACCTCCGCCGTCGTGCCCGCTGCAATCCCGATGCGCGGCGCGACGCGGAAGACATGGCGATCGACCGCCAGGCCGGACGGCTTCTTGAAGGCGTGACCCAGGACAACGTTCGCCGTCTTGCGGCCGACACCCGGCAGCTCGACGAGCTCTTCCATCCGGGAGGGCACCTCGCCCTGATGCCGCTCGGCCAGGGCCCGTGCCATGGCGACGATCGTTCGCGACTTGGCACGAAAGAACCCGGTCGCGCGAATGAGCGGCTCCAGCCGCTCCGGCTCGACGCGGGCGAGCGCGCGCGCGTCTGGATACTGCGCGAAGAGCGCCGGGGTCACCTCGTTGACGCGCCGGTCAGTCGATTGTGCCGACAGGATCGTCGCCACCAGCAGTTGGAACGGTGTCGAGTAGCGCAGCTCGGTGTCGGCGTCGGGATACAGTTTGGTGAGCCTGCCGACGACCTGGCGTGCCGACGGTGGCTGGCCGGGAGGAAGCCGCGGCATTGGTTCATCGTAACAGGGAACCGGCAGCGAGTGGCAGCACCAGGTTCCTAGCTGACACCTGCCCCCTGCTTATCCCTGACCCCTGACGCCTTCATTGAGCACGAACCACCACAAGCGTCTGATCATCGAACGGCGTACGTCCCTGCGAGAACGCCTCCAGCTCCAGCAGCAGGCGCTCGACGATGCCGGCAGCGGACGCGCCGTTGCTGCTGGCCGCGCGAAAGGCAGCAATCACGCGCTCCTCGCCGAACTGCGTATCCATGGTGCTTCCGTGCTCCGTCACGCCATCCGTGATGAGCAGGAAGGCATCGCCCGTGCCGTATTCGAGCTCGGTTTGCACGAGCTCTGCGGCAAACACGCTTCGGGGCGAGAGGCCGAAGCCGATCCCACGTGGCAGTAACGGTGTGACGTGACCGGTGGTCTTCTCGAAGTGGTAGAGGGGAAGGTGGCCCGCCCGAGTGAGGAGGATGCGGCGCGTCGCCGTGTCGAAGAATGCGCCCAGCGCCGTGACGAACCAGCGCTTCTCGAGATCCGACAACAAGAGATCGTTCGCACGCACGAAGAGCTCGCATGGCGCGAGGTCGAAGCTGTGGAGCGACCGCAAAATTCCCTGAACCTTCGACATGTAGAACGCGGCGGAGGTCCCTTTGCCACTGACGTCCCCAATGACGATGCCCAAGCGATTCGGCGGGTTGGTCAAGTAGTCGAAGAAATCACCGCCCACCTCCAGCGCGGGAACGGAGCGCGCCGCGACGTCGAGACCGTCCACGCGCGGCGTCGCCTGCGGCAGCGACGCCATTTGAATGCGGCGGGCGAGCTCCAGCTCGTGCTTCAATCGTTCCTGTTCCGCCACCCGGTCATACAGGAAGGCGTTCTCGATGGCGACGCCCGCTTGCGCAGCGACCGCGCCGATGAACTCGAAATCGTCGCTCGTGAACGCCGACTCCGCCTGCTTTTCGCCCAAGAGTAGGACGCCGACGACGACCTCGTCGTGGCGAATCGGATAGAGATGTTGAATGCGCGCAGCCTCCAATGGCCGGCGAAGTCGCGGAATGGCGTACTCCGCATGCACCTCTCGTTCCGCCTTCTGCACCGCCTGGAGCGCATCGTCTCCAACGTGGCTCGCGAGCGTCTGCCATTCGTCCGCCGAGAAGCCTCGAGCCTCGCAGGGAATCACCAGCTGAGTGCCCCGGACCAGGATGACGCCGCTGCGCTTGAGCGGCAGCAGGCGGTCGACGCCGGCGATGAGCTCGGTCGCGAGCTCATCCCGCGAGACGCGCGTGGCCAACACCCGCCCAAGGCCTCGAACGACCACGCGGTAGTCCACGTCCTTCCGGTAGAAGCGCTCGTCGATGATGCGCTGTCCCCGCCGCCGAACCCTTCGGAGACCGAAGGTCAGCGCGACCGCAGCGACCATTAGCAGGGCACGCTCCAGCACCGCGCGCTCCTCCGCCTGCTCTGGCGCGTCGACGACCTGGACCGACTGCGCCGAGAAGCGGATGTTTGGAATCGGCATGGCCACCTGCGCGAGCTGCCACACGGCCCACACGCCAACGGCGACGACGGCGAGCGTCCAGGCTGTGCTGGCAGCGACATACGCGACGTTTCGCCGTACGCGCAGGTTCAGCTCGAGCAGACGGTATCTGGCAATGACGTACAGATTGACAAACGGCACTGCGACCAGAGCAGCGGCAAGGAGCCCTGGACCGAACCGGCCCCCTCCGAATGAGACCACCCAGACCACCGTGAGCGCGATCCCGATTAGAGTGGTGTTGCGCAGGTGGAAGAGAGGTCGCATGACCTGCGCCTCTTCCGCGCTGCGATCGCGGTTGGTGCGCCACGTCACGAGGCAGGCAAGTAGCAGCATGCAGGCGAGAGCCACGAAGTCTCTGTGCGGACTGTCGCTCAGGAGCCAAGCCGCGATGGTAGCCAGGGCGCCGCCATACATCACAGGCAGCGCCCAGCGCCGGGCGCGGAGCAGAGGGCGCTGCCGCGGAAAGTAATGGACCGAGTGAACCCACACGGCGATACCGATAAACAGCGCCGCCTGAAGCAACAGATCGAGTGCCGCGTGAAAGGCAGATGGCGACTCGTATAACCGGGCCCATGCGATGGTCAGCGCGTAGCCGATGAGGAGAAATGCCAACCCACGATACCGCGCCGCCGGAATATGCGGACGGGCGAGCGCGAGGAACGCCCCTAGCAGCATCCAGAGGACGCCGGTGACGACAATGGCGAGAAAGGCAAACGTGAACTGCAACGACGCAGGGCGGACGTGCAGCGTTCGTCTGCTCCCCGCGCGAAGAACGTCGTACCCAATCGGACGTCCAGGCTCCGACGCGCGGATGAGCGCGTCGGCACCATCCCGGTTCGAGAATCGCTGGCCGTTAATGCGAACGACGACGTCGCCCACCCTCATGCCGCCGCGATCGGAGGTCCCGCCGGCGGCCAACGTGGTGACGATGACGGATGGACCGGTATCGCTCACGGCCTTGGCGAGCGCAGCCGGCACGACGTAAAGCGACACCGCCCCGCGTATTGCAGGGCGGAGCGCCATGACCTCCACCGGATCGGTCTGCTTCGCGAGCGCCCTCGCGAGGTCGCGCGCGGCATGGATGCTCGCGTCTCCGACTTCCACGACGAGATCGCCTGGCTCGAGGCTGGACGCCTGCCGCGCGCGCCCCGCGCCGAAGCCGGTGTAGAGGGATGAGCCCCCAGGCGCGGGAGCGCCGTCGGGGGCGGGCGCGGCCGGAACGCGGCGCGCCACGTACGCGGTGGAGAAGGCTCCAACGAAATCCCGGTCCGCGAGCGATTGCCTGCCAAACCGTACGACCGTGACGACAGAAAGGACGACGCACAGGAGCGCGAGTCCACCGATGAGGACGCGAAGGCGCCGCCGCATCCGACTCCGACCCTGGAAGGTCTCGAGGTAGCGATCGAGCCTCTCCAGTACGTCTGTCATCGTCTGCCTCGGGCGAGTGGCGGTGTCGTCTTCGGAAAAAGGGGACAGGCCCTTTTTCGGGGAACTAGCGCAACCAAGAAAGGGGCCTGTCCCCCTTCTCCATTACTCTGCGGACTTATGGCCGCCAGGATGCGTGCAACCTGGATAGCTCTGGAAGAACATGTTGCCAGTCCACCCCAGCTCCTTCATGCCCGCCTCGGATGAGTAGTGGGCGCCCGCCACCCATCCCTTGATGTGATCGACATGATCGCGCAGCGTGCGTACGGACCGCTCGGGCGGAGAGGATGGGGCGACAGGATCCCCTTTCTGCCAAGCTTTCGGCGCCGGCCGGCCGGATGCTTGCGCAAACGCCCCTTCCAGAAGGCTTACTTGTTGCGCTTCATCGAGATCCTTGAATGGCCGCTGGTGACGCGAGATTGCAACGCCGTCAACGGCGCCCAGCGCGGTAAGGAACTCCTGCTGTGCGCTCGCCGTTTCCACCGCCAGGGCCGAGTCGATGAACCAATGCGACTCTGTCGCCCGCGCGCCCGGTACGATGAGCTCGGTAAGCACGGAGAGCGTTGCAAACTGGTGCGCGTCGAGGAACTCGGGCGTGGACGCCTTTGCTGCAACGGGCGTTGCCGATCTCCCGGTAATGTGTTGGTGCACCGGGTGCCCCTGGGACGCGAGCGGCAACGCGAGGCTGCCGCCAAGTCCAGCCGCCAGGCCTTGGAGCGCGACACGCCGCGTCACGCCGCCACGCTCAACGGCACGATCCGTCGATGTGTGGGGCGGGACCGCATTCGAGGTGTACGACTTATCCATAAGCCCTCCTGCGAGATACGAGTCTGGGTAGAAATCCTCGCGAGCTTAGCATTGCCTGAATGACACTGACAAGTCAGCTCGCGCGTCGCGTCAGTGTGCGATCGCCAGCCGCCGACAAGATCCGTTCGAGGTCGCGGAAGCCCCGAGCGGTGCGCCCGCACGACTGCGATCGAGACCGCCGATCCGCGCGCGCAAACAGCGAGGGCTGCAGATCGCTGAGACAGAGCGACGAAGCGCGCACCGATAACCTCGTGACCGACCGCGACCAGCTGAGCGCCTGGCGCAGCGCCGTGACTGCGGCGCCCGCGAGCAGGGTCCCGCTCGACACTGCCGTGGCGAGGCTGATCGTACCGCTGTGCGCGGCATGGGTGATATCCACGACGCGCACCGTCAATTGCCGCGCGAGCCACCCGCCGGCGGTGAGCTGTGAGGCGAGATTTCCCGCAAGCTCGCACACGTGACCGGCAAGCCCATCCACCCCGACAAGTGCCCCGTCGAGCGCTGCATGAACCGAGACCGCGCGCGGACATGCAGAGCCGATGACCGGGCGATCGTCATCTCCGGACGCCAGCCGTCGCCAGAGCGCGAGCTCCACCGACGCGGCAACCGCGTCGTCCGACAGATCGGCGAGACCACCGATCGTCTCCACTCCGCGTGCGATCAACGACGGACGCA
>JBOGIN010000507.1:0-3733 GCA_050742275.1 Vicinamibacteraceae bacterium | reverse complement strand
GTTCGATCGTGTGGCGCGCCTAGCGCTGTTCGGGTCCGTGCTCCGAGATGACGCGACTGGCTGGCAAACGAAAGAACAATTCTCCGGCGGGCGCTCCGATCTACTTCTCGAAGCGGCCGTACTCGTTGAAAATGTCCGGGTCTTGCACCTGTCCCGGGTACGGGTGCGGCAAGCCGTCGCCAAGCAGAAACTGACTGATCGTGATGCCTTTGAGGGTCGCGGCGCGGAATGCGGCGCCTCCGATCACCAGGAGGTTACGCTTCGGAAACAGCTTCGGAAACCACGCGAAATCCAAAGGGCCGGACCGGCCGATTTTCACTTCGTATAGGTTCCTGCGTGAATCGATGAAATCGATCTCATGCGCGTCGGACGCCCAAAACCAGATGGCCTCCGGGTCTTCCGCGCCCGCGATGCACTGCCGTCTGAAAAGCTCCTGAGCGACGAGCCACTCGACCCACTTCGACTGCTCGGACGGCGGTAGCCGCTTGAAATCGTCCACGCTCACCATCCGGTTCGCACTGAACGACAGCGCGACCGACAGATTGATGAAATGGAACTTGGCGGGCTTGCGCTGCAACGGAACGTCCCGCTGCGCGTCCCACTGATGCGACGGAATCACGGCCAGTAGGTCCGACAGTTGCTCGATGTACTCCGACGCGATCGTGTTGTTGGCCAGGCCCGATTCGCGCGCCAGCTTCAGATAGCCCGTTCGAGAGCCGCCCCGGGCGAACAGCGTCCGCATCAGCGCAAGCAGGAACTGCCGCGATCGGCCGCTCCTCACAACCTCTCCGACAACCCAGTCGCGGATCATCTCGAAGAAGTACTCGGGGACTCGGCCGACCTGCCATATTTCCTTGGCGGCGACCGGAGAGCCGCCGCTCAGCAGGTAGGCGATCCACGCATCGTCGCCGAAGTCATCTTCGAACTGGGCGTGGAAATCTTTGTAGGAGACACCCGTGAACAGGTACTCGCTGCGCTTCAGCTTGCCCTTCCTGCCCGGCACGCGTTCCGAGCCGCGGCGGATGTCAGCTGCCCGCGAGCCCGTCGTCACCACGAGTATCCGCCGGAGCTCCCCTCGATCCGCGAGACGCTTGAGTGCACGCTCCCATCTCGGCACGGCCGAGATCTCATCGATGAACAATCGCTTCAGCCGGGCATCGGGACGAAACATGGGGAGGAGCTCGAGCACGCGAGACTCCAGCTCTTCGTCGTCCGTGATATCGTCACCATTCAGAAAGTAGGCCGAACCCGGGCCGTTCCCCTCGAGCGTTTCCCTGAGCTCCAGCTCGAGCCATGTGCTCTTGCCGTACTGCCGCGGCCCACGGATCAGGATGATCCCCGGCTCCTCCGGCAGCTCGTCCAGCCCGAAAACGAAACGGAACGTCCGAGGCTGTTCCTCATACTCGGTGATCTTCGGCCAGAGGTCCTGGCTGCCGATCTCGCCCGCTGCGAACCGTCGGTTCCTCTCATTAACGTCCATAACGTTAATAACCTTAACGTCGAGAACGTTAATGTCAACCCTGCGTAGCGAGTCCCGCAGATCGTACCGCGTACGTCAATTGACGCCCGCTCCCTTCGTGTTCGCCGATCCGTGTCTCGATGGCTGGGCCGGCGAACGGCCGCCGTTCACATTGCGGCCGAACCGTCTGCCCGTGCGTCGTCACGGCGTACGATGATATCACCTCGTGCTGACAGAGCGAGCTGGCGCGACTCAACGGCTTTCAGATCCTTGCAGGCAGGGCGGGTGTGTCTGTAGCGTGACGATCGTGCGGCAAACGCTCATGACCTCAAGAGACTAGGAACATGCTAGAATCACAGGGCGCGAACAAAACCTGGTCCGTACCGGAGGATGCTGCCGTGAACACGACGCCGCTAGCTTCCATGTCTCGTCGGTCGTTTCTGGCCGTGACGGCCGTCGCGCCGCTGGCCACCATGGCGCGGCTTCGCGCAGAGGTGCCTGTCGGCCTCGAGCTGTATTCCGTTCGTGACGAGCTCGCGAAGGATCTCTTTGGCACCGTGCGCGCGGTTGCCGAGATGGGTTACCAGACGGTCGAGTTCTACGCGCCGTATTACGCGTGGGAACCGGCGTATGCGAGGCAGGTGCGCAGCCTGCTCGACGACCTCGGCATTCGGTGTCCGTCGACGCACAACAGCGCGGATGCCTTGACGGCGGAAGGGATCGAGAAGGCGATCGAGCTGAACCAGATCCTGGGGTCGAGCTCCATCATCATGGCGAGCGCGGGGCGTGAAGTCGCCGGAGTCGATGGATGGAAAGGCATGGCCGAGCAGCTCACCGCGGCATCCGAGAGGCTGAAGCCGCTCGGCATGCGGACGGGCTTCCACAATCATCAGCTCGAGTTCAGGAGCATCGAGGGAGAGACCACGCGGCCGATGGACGTGCTGGCGGCTGGCACGCCGCAGGACGTGGTGCTGCAGCTGGACGTCGGCACATGCGTGGAGGCCGGCGCAGATCCGGTCGCCTGGATCAACGCGAATCCTGGCCGCATCCGCAGCATGCACTGCAAGGATTGGGGACCGGACGAAGGTTACCACGTGCTCTTTGGTGAGGGCGCGTCGCCGTGGACCGACATCTTCAAGGCGGCCGAGTCCACGGGCGGCATCGAGAATTACTTGATCGAGCAGGAAGGGAGTCGGTTCCCTTCGCTCGAAACCGCGAAACGGTGTCTCGCCAACTTCAAGCAGACGCGGAGTTGACGTTGCCAGGACCCGAAAGGAACATGACCATGACCAGCAAAGCGACGATCTTCCTGTGGTACGACAAGGACGCCGAAGAAGCCGCGCGCTTCTACGCCGAGACCTTCCCCGACAGCTCGGTGGGCGCGGTCCACCGCGCTCCGGCGGACTCGCCCTCGGGCAACGAAGGCGACGTGCTGACGGTGGAGTTCACCGTGTGCGGCCTGCCCTGCGTCGGCCTCAACGGCGGTCCCCACTTCACCCATAACGAGGCCTTCTCAATCCAGGTTCAGACCGAGGACCAGGAGGAAACCGACCGGTACTGGAACGCGATCGTCCAGGGCGGCGGGCAGGAAAGCATGTGCGGCTGGTGCAAGGACAAGTGGGGCGTCTCGTGGCAGATCACGCCGCGCGTTCTGAGCGAGGCGGTCGCCGGTCCCGACAAGGCCGCAGCCAAGCGCGCCTTCGAGGCGATGATGCCGATGAAGAAGATCGACGTCGCCACGATCGAGGCGGCGATGGCGGGCGAGACCGCTGAGGCGTAGGATCGAGGCTTCCCTCCCGCTTGCGGGAGGGCCGGGGTGGACCTGTTCACCCCTCGATGCACCGCGTAGGATGGCCGGCGACCGTGAACGCATCGATGTCGGGGAAGCCCTAAAGCGAACGTCGGCGGGCCGGGTCACACGAAGCTGGACCTCGTGCGGTACTACCTCGCCGTCGGCGAAGGCGCGCTCCGTGGCGCCGGCGGAAGGCCCAACGTGCTGGTGCGTTATCCGAACGGCATCGGCGGCGAGCTCTTCTATTCGACTCATTTTCATTCAGCGCGCACGCCCTCGCTTGACGTCCGGCCGCCCGACACCTAACTTGTAGTCATCGATCCCGCGGAAGGCGAGTCATGTCTCTGGGTGAGTTGGAGCAGCTGATTCTGTTCGCGCTGGTGCGACTGGACGGGGAGGCCCATGGTGCGGCGATCGCGTTGGAGCTGGCGGCGCGATCGGGGCGGCGGGTTGCGCCGGGCGCACTGTACACGGTTCTGGAC
>JBOGIN010000506.1:0-4368 GCA_050742275.1 Vicinamibacteraceae bacterium | reverse complement strand
CCTCGACCACACGCCCGGCGGCCACGGCCGTGCCGAGACCCGCGATCTGTGCATCGGCACGATCGACAGTTGGTTGCTGTGGAAGCTCACGGGCGGCGCGGTTCATGCGTGTGACGCATCCAACGCTGCGCGCACGCAGCTTCTCGACCTTCACAGCATCTCATGGGATCGCGAGCTCCTCGATCTGTTTGGGATCCCTGCCGCAGCGTTGCCCGAGGTGAAACCGTCGAGCGGTCTGTTCGGCTCCACCGTGCGGTGCGGACGGCTGGCTGCCGGGATCCCGATCGCCAGCTCGATCGGTGATTCGCATGCGGCGCTCTTCGGTCACGCCGTATTCCATCCGGGCGTCGTGAAGGCCACCTACGGCACGGGATCATCGTTGATGACGCTGACGCCGGGCGACACGCCGTGCGCGTCCGGCTCCGGGCTATCCACCACGGTGGCCTGGACCCTGGCTGACCGCCCCTGGTATGCCCTCGAGGGGAACATCACGGTCACCGGCGGTGCCGTGGAGTGGCTCGGTCGCTTCCTGGGGTTGTCCGCGCCCGCCAAGCACGTCGCGACGCTTGCGACGACCGTCCCGGACAGCGGCGGCGTCTATCTGGTGCCCGCGTTCGCGGGACTCGGGGCACCCTACTGGAACGACCAGGCTCGGGGGGTCCTCTGCGGTCTAACGCATGGGACCACCGCCGCGCACGTGGCGAGAGCCACGGTCGAGTCCATCGCCTATCAGGTGCGAGATGTGCTCGAGGCGATGCGAGCCGATCTTCGCGCGGGGCTTCCTGAGCTGCTGGCTGATGGCGGCGCCAGCCGCAACGACGCCCTGATGCAGTTTCAGGCGGACGTCTTGGGTTGTCCGGTGACCCGTCATCGGTCGGCCGACCTCTCCGCGCTTGGCGCCGCGTGGCTCGCCGGCTTGGCGGTCGGCGTCTGGACGTCGCTTGCCGATATCGAGCGCCTCCCTCGTACCACCGATCGCTTCGAGCCGCAGATGTCCGAAGCCGATCGACTCAGACTCTGCGCGGGTTGGCATGAGGCGGTGTCGCGCGCCCGCGACGGGCATGCGAGCCCGTCCGATCCCCAGGTGGCTGGCTTCGCGCAGAACAGGGCATCATAGGCGCATGGCTCGACTTGATGAACTTCGGCTGATCACGAAAGTGGCGCGGATGTACTACGGGCAAGGACTGCGGCAGGTCGAAATCATGGATCGGCTCAACATCCATCAATCGACCGTGTCCCGTTTGCTCAAGCGCGCTGAAAAGGAGGGCATCGTCCGGATTACCTTCAGTGCGCCGTCCGGCACGCATCCCGAGCTCGAGGAGGCATTGCAATCGACCTTCGGGCTCCGGGACGCCATCGTCGTGGACTCGATCGAAGACGAGGATCAAATCGTGCGCGATCTGGGCGCCGCGGCTGCCTTTTATCTCGAAACGACGTTGCGATCCTCGGACGTCGTGGGCATCTCCTCGTGGAGCGCGGCGCTACTGGCCACGGTCGACGCGATGCATCCCACGCAGCGCTGCCGCGGCGCGCGCGTCCTCCAGATCCTCGGCGGCATCGGCAACCCTGGCGCGCAAGCGCACGCGACGCATTTGACGACGAGGCTCGCGAACCTGATCTCGGGGACCGCCACGCTGCTCCCAGCGCCAGCCGCAGTCGGCTCCCCGGACGCCAAGCGTGTGATGCTGCGGGACCGCTACGTCCAGGAGGCCACGGCGCTGCTCGATTCGGTCACGGTCGCGCTCGTGGGCATCGGCGCCGTGGAGCCGTCGAAGCTGTTGGCGCTGAGCGGCAACGTGTTCTCGCCGAAGGAACTGAAGCATCTGAGCGATCGGGGCGCCGTGGGCGACATCTGCCTGCGGTTCTTTGATGCGGCAGGGAAGCCGGTGGTCACGACGCTCAACGAGCGTGTCATCGGGATCGACTTGGACCAGTTGCGGCACGTCGACCGCGTGGTGGCGGTGGCCGGAGGCCGGCGCAAGACGGCGGCCATCCGGGGCGCGTTCGCGAGCCGTCTCGTGAATGTCCTCATTACGGACGTGGGTACCGCCGAACGGCTTCTTCAGGCGCCCGCGGCGAGCGCGCCGCGTCCGGCTGCCGCTGGCGTGTCCCGATCAAGGGTCAAAGCGCGCGCATGAAATGGACACGTGCCAGGGGTCGTCTGGCGGTGGGGGTGCTGCTGTGCGGCGTCCTGCATCTCGCGTGCAAGCCATGGACCGTTCGCCCGATCGACAAGGGGTCGGACAAGCCGTTCGATGCCCGCACCTTTGTGGATGAGATTTGGAGCGCGAAGGTCGTGCCCGCGGCCAAGGCATCGGATGTCGATGCGGCGACCGCCGTTTTGGAGCGCTCCGCGGCCCACCAGAAGACCCACAGTGTCATGGTGAGAGGCCACGGAGTGGTGCGTGAGGTTGACCTGGCATCACGCGTCGGCTTGGCCCGTGTGGACCTCGAGCCAACCGATGGCCACCCGGATGCCGCCATCCAGATTGGACCGCTGATCCGCGGCACGGCCTTGCGCGACGCGCTCGAATTCATCCGCTTCAGCGATTTCGCCAATCAACTGGATTATGCGGACGTGGCGAGCGAGCTGAACACGCGCGTCCTTGGCGCAGTGCTGGCAGGTGTCGTGCCAGCCGATCTCGACGGGAAGGCGGTGTCGTTCCGCGGTGCGGTCACCCTCGGCAGAGCGCGCGGCGGTGTGGTCGAGATCGTCCCGGTGGTGCTGAGGATGGAACATCTCCCGGGCGAGGAGCCGAAGCGATGACCCGCCACCAAGCTTCCGGGCGCGTGCCGGCCAGCGTGCTCGAAGCGAAAGAGGTCACGAAGACGTTTCCAGGGACGGTCGCTCTCGATCGGGTCAATTTCCGGATCGAGCCCGGACGAGTTCACGCACTGATCGGTGAGAACGGCGCTGGTAAGTCGACGCTGGTGAAGATCCTGGCAGGCATCGAGCGTCCGACCGCAGGGCGACTCCTGCTGAATGGTGAAGAAGTCCAGTTCACGTCGGCGAGACACGCTGCGGCTTGCGGGATCGGCTTGATCCACCAAGAGCTCCAGCTCTTTCCGAATCTGACGATTGCCGAGAATCTGTTCGTCGGCCGGGAGCGGACGAATCGATGGGGGCTCGTCGATACGGCCGCCCAGCAGAGCGCCGCCGCGGCCGTGCTCGGCCGTCTGGGCCAGACGCTGGATCCGAGCACGCTCGTCGGGGCGCTCCCGCTCGGCGTAATGCAGATCGTGGAGATCGCCCGCGCCTTGGTGCACAACACGCGGATCCTGATGATGGACGAGCCCACCTCGGCGCTGACACCGCCGGAGGTGGACGTCCTGTTCCAGATTATTCGGGATCTCACTGCACGTGGTGTGTCCATCGTGTACATCTCACATCGCCTCGAGGAGCTGCTCGCCGTCGCAGACGAGGTGACCGTGCTCAGGGACGGACGGGGCGTCGGCGAGGCGCTCGCGGCTGAGATCGACGTGCGGTGGATTGTCGAGCGCATGGCGGGCAGAGAGCCGCGTAGGTCGAAGAGCCGTACGGCCTTCAGGCGCGGCCGGACGATGCTGTCTGTGCGCGACCTCACGCTGGCGCCGAGGCCCGGACGGAGCGCTCTGGCTGGTGTGTCGTTCGATCTGCATGCCGGAGAGGTTCTCGGGATCTATGGGCTGATGGGAGCGGGACGCACCGAGCTGTTCGAGACGCTACTGGGGGTGCACGAAGACGCAAGTGGCGAGATTGTCCTCGAGGGACGTGATCTCGGACCGCTCGACCTCGGCGCGCGCGTGCGCGCCGGGCTCGTGATGGTCCCCGAAGACCGCCAGAAGGCAGGGCTGTTCACGAGCATGTCGGTGCTGGAGAACATGACGGTGTCGGGGTTGCACCTGTTCTCGCGGTTTGGCTGGCTCTCACGGGCGCGCGAGACGCGAGCGGCGAGCCGGCTGACCGACGATCTGCGGATCAGCACGCCGGCAATGGCCGCCCCGGTGACCGTCCTGAGCGGAGGCAACCAGCAGAAAGTCGTCATCTCCCGTGGCGTGATGGTCAGGCCTCGCGTGCTGTTCATGGACGAGCCGACGCGCGGGGTGGACGTCGCGGCCAAGGCCGAAATCACGCAATGCATGCGGCAACTGGCCGACGAGGGGATGGCGGTCGTGTTTGCGTCGTCGGATGTTGGTGAGGTGGGCGCCTGCGCCGACCGGGTGCTCGTGATGACGCGCGGGCGCATCGTGGGCGACTACGCGCCCTCCGAGGCAACGGAGCACACGCTCGCGTCGGCGGCGTCCACACTTGACTCGGTCAGTCGTAGCGCAGGCCTTTAGCCTGTGAAGAATTCAAGTAGGGGCCGCCTTGAGGCGGCCCATGACGGC
>JBOGIN010000505.1:0-3000 GCA_050742275.1 Vicinamibacteraceae bacterium | reverse complement strand
CTCCGTCGAAAGATCCTGCGCTACATCCGTCGCCACAACGACTCGGCCAAGCCGTTCAATTGGTCTTATGCCGACCCCACTCGTCGGATCGCCTAATGCGTTACAACTGTCGTGTACGGTCCACTAGTTGCCGCGCTGCGTGTCTACGACCATCAATGCGGTACCCTACACTGCTGATAGGGACAAGAGAGAAGCCACGGAGACAACACGCATGCTCCCCGGAGAAACTGAAGCGCTTGATGACATCGCGGCGAAGCACGACAAGGAATTGGCTAGAATGACCGCGCTTCACGCGACGCGGTCGTCACCATGATGACGGCTGAGCAATGGACGATTCGTCGCAGGTCGGGTACCAGCCCATTCACGATCGACATTATTCGCGGCCTCCTGACGAAGTCCTGTAAGACCTTCCGTTCAATCCAGAGTCTTTGCGAGCGCGGGCTGCACGAGGACGCCAATGCGTTAGTGCGCGTCCTTCTCGAAACCTCAGTCGCGGTGCTGTTTATTCTCCAAAGGAGACGGCGGGACAAGAAGACAAGGGCGCTGTCGCCGACGGCCGAGCAACGAGCCCTGACTTTCTATGCCCACTCTTTGCATCAGCAACTCAAGATGCTGAAGGAATGGAAGCAGACTCCGGCCTGAAGCGCCAGGCTACAAGGCGTGTGCTCAAGGCCGCCGAAGGCGCGATCGCCGAGATCAGCAAGCGGCTACCAGTCGGCACCAACTTCGAGGGACATTGGTCCGCTAAAGGTGGACTGCAGCAAACGGTTCGAGCGCTGCGCGCTGATCCACTCTACTCGGTGCTGTACCGATATACATCGGCCATCTCGCACGTCTCGGACGTGGGCCTCCACTTTGAGCGAGATCCCTCCACGGAGGATCTCGTATGGCAAATCGCACCCCGGCCCCAGGGGTTGGACGCGCCATCATATATCTCGCGTGAACTGCTATGGCTGCTTGCGAATCGGATCGACAAAGGACTCGGCTTGGGCTTCGCCGCGACGCTCGCCCAGCACAGAATGACCAAAAGCGATTTGCCTCAACGGGTTGCTTGATGGCGCGTGAATTCTATCGGCACCGCCCGACGGTCGTCCTCACTGCTGACGAGGCAAACTTGCGCCGTTCTTGATACGTAGATACAATGTGATTACCATGTCGACGAGAACGCGAATCGTGAAGATCGGGAACTCCCGAGGAATTCGGATTCCGAAGGCCTTGATCGACCAGGCTGAACTACCTGAGGAGGTCGAACTTCACGCTGAGCGTGGCCGACTGGTCGTGCAGGCTGCTGACCGTCCGCGCGCGGGTTGGGCGGAAGCCGCCAAGACGATGCATGTTCGCGGAGATGATCAACTCCTCGATGAGCCGACGCCGACGCGCTTCGACCGCGAGGAATGGCGATGGCGGTAGTCCGGGCTGCCGCGCGTCGCGGTTACGTCTACCTCGTCCGGCTCGATCCGACACTTGGAAGCGAGATCAAGAAGACGCGTCCGTGCATAGTCGTGTCGCCGGACGAACTCAACGCGCATCTGCGCACGGTTATCGTGGCGCCGCTCACGACGGGCGGCCGGGGGTACCCGTGGCGCCCGTCCTGTTCCTTCGAGAATCGCGCCGGCTCGGTCGCGCTCGATCAACTGAGGACGGTCGACACGGAGCGGCTCGTGAAGTCCCTTGGCAGGATGGATCACCAGACCGTCGCGACGGTTCTCCGCCGTCTGCAAGAGATGTTCGCCGAGTGAGCGAACCCTATTCCCACCGGCGACAGCGCGTCGGTTGGCAGGCGTCCAAAAATCGCAGCCCGATCCGTCTGTCGAGCGCCTTGTCGAGGAAGAGTCCGGGCCACCGCTTGACATGCCGCGGAGCGCTGCGCAAGAGCCCGCGGCTCGCTTCGCGCTGTCTGTACAATGAATCACCCTCGCCGTCGTGCGGTGACGCTGCGCCGGGCAGAGACCCGGCACCTCCCCCAGCACTCACGGTCACTCGCCGTCATGAACAGATAGGACCGCGCCCAAGCGTTCGCGCCCGGCGCCTGCTACTGTTGAGCGCGCGCGTCGCCAATCTCTGACAGGCACAGGCTGAACTCCCCCCAGGAAGTTCGGAACGTAGCCGATTGGTCGTGCAGGCTACTGACCGTCCGCGCGCGGGTTGGGCAGCAACCGCCAAGACGATGCATGCTCACGCGGATGATCAACTCCTCGATGAGCCGACGCCGACGCGCTTCGACCGCAAGGAGTGGGAATGGCGGTAGTCCGAGCTGCTGCGCGCCGTGGTCACGTTTATCTCGTTCAGCTCGATCCGACACTCGGAAGCGAGATCACGACGACGCACCCGTGCGTCGTCGTGTCGCCAGACGAACACAACGCACATCTGCGCACGGTTATCGTGACGCCGCTGAGGACAGGCGGCCGGCCGTACCCGTGGCTTCCGTCCTGTTCCTTCCAGAATCGCCCCGGCTCGGTCGCGCTCGATGAATTGCAGACGGTCGATACGGAGCGCCTCGTCAAGTCCCTCGGCAGAATGGATTACGAAACCGTCGCAACGATTCTCCATCGTCTACAGGAGATGTTCGGTGAATGAGTGGATCCTGATTCCAGCCCACGGCCAGCGCGTCGATCGCTGATAACCTCGTCCACGCTTCGCGCGCGCCACCGGATTGTTTGGGGCCTCGAACGAACGGGAATCGCCCAGCGATGTCACCAGCTGGACTATTCGCCCGCAGGTGGCGCTGGCGGACCGATCGAGGGTACCCGAATGCTGGGCTGCCTGTTGGCAGGAGGCGTGGCGGTTCGCATGACCAGCCTCGGCAGAACGGCCGGCCCCGACCTCGCCCTCGCGGGACGGCCTCCGCCACGCGCTGCATTACTACTGCATTACTAGTGTCATGACTCAGAAATAGATGAAATAAATGTCACGGCCTGGGCGTATTGCTCTACAAGGAGATGATGGAGCATGCGCACAGGACGTCCTCGCACACGCGTGATGTTGTCCCCGGACGAACGG
>JBOGIN010000504.1:0-3879 GCA_050742275.1 Vicinamibacteraceae bacterium | reverse complement strand
GGCTGAAGCCCGCGCGCTACGTACGAAAGCGCGTAAGTGAACAGCATTAAGCTTAGAACATATCAAATCCTCCGCGGAGCGCCCCAAGAGCTGCTATCGTCTCGATGGCACCTGCATCTGCGCCAGTTGGCGGCGCTCGATCACCTCACAACTGGCTATCCGCGCCGAGCGCAGTGCACGCACGTCGCTCTCCATCAACCTGTAACGCTGCGTGCCAGGGTGCACGAGCTGCCTCGGATCGAACGATGCGCGCATCAAGCCCCTCTTCGCGTGCCTCGGCACAGCAAGGAGGAAATGTCCGATCTCGTGCGCCAGCGCGCGACCGATGATCCTGCCGAGTGCCTGGCGCTGCAGATTCGGCGGTCCGATGTACACGGGCGGCCAGTCGGAAAAGGACTTCGTCTTCAGCAGCGCGGTTGCCGCTGGCCGTGACACGCGGATGATGGACGTCGGCACACCGTCCAGGAACGGGATCCATGCGATTGCCCGTGCGTTGGGCGCCGGCAGGTGCCAATCCACGAATTGCACCAGAAGATCCCGGTCCAGCCATTCGACCTCCTCGCGCTCCCACACGATCTCGATTTGGTATGGGCGCCAGATTGCGTCCACCTCGGCGCGGGCGATGGCGAGCGTGGCCTCTTCGACGCCGTTCGGCAGCATGCGCACCCGTAGCCGCTGCAGCCCGTTTACGATGTCCGTGCACTTACGCGCGGCGCTGACCGCCACGGCGGTGTCGGGCATGCGGCGCCAGTTGATGTGATCCCGTCCGTGGTGATGAAGTCCCGGCGCCGTGGACGCCAGGGTGAGCGAAGCAGTGATTCCCAATTGTAAGATCCCCATGATGATGTATGCGCGGCGCCTTGCGATGGCGTCCGCCCTCCAAGATCAGGATCGGATAGCGCGGGGGAATCGGGTCAGGGGAGGTCACGCGGAGCGCTGGCGTGGTGTGACAAGGACGGCGCCGCGCGTCACGCCACGTTCTGTGCGCGCGGCTCATCGGATCGGCTCGTGTCCCCTTTGGCTCGCCGTTCACGATCTCTGCGATCGAGAGGTGTGCGTGGCTGCTCGAGATCGCAGCGCAGCGCAGCGCTGAATGTGGTATTCAGAATAGGCAACGACCCGCGTGACCAGCTACATCCATCCACGCGACGCGATCAGGGCCTGACCGCGGTTGTCTGATGCACATGCCTCGACTCGACTCCCGTCGCTGGCAGGTCCTGAGCCCGCACCTGGATGCGGCGCTCGAGCTATCTGGGCCCGAGCGGGCGCACTGGCTGGAATCGCTGCGCGCGCAGGATCCGGCGCTTGCCGACGATCTGCACGCGCTGCTCGTGGAGCACAAGGCGCTCGACCAGGCAGGTTTCCTCGTAGACTCGCCACCGCCACCCGCACGGGTGCCGCTGTGGCCGCCATCGTCCGAAGCCGCCCGACAGGAGCCGATCTCCGCCGCGACCGCCTCGCTCGCTGGTCAGACGGTCGGCGCCTACACGCTGATGTCGTACATCGGCCACGGCGGGATGGGCACCGTCTGGCGTGCCCGGCGCAGCGATGGCCGCTTCGAAGGGCTCGCCGCCATCAAGCTGCTCAACGCCTCGCTCGTGGGCCAGGCCGGCGAGGAGCGCTTCGTGCGCGAAGGGACGATTCTCGCGCGTCTCGCACACCCGTCCATTGCGCACCTCATCGATGCCGGCGTGTCGCCGGGCGGCCAGCCGTATCTCGTCCTGGAGTACGTGCAAGGGGAGCACATCGATCGCTACTGCGACGACCGTCGGCTCGACCTCCGGGCGCGCATCCGTTTGTTCCTCGACGTCCTCGCGGCTGTGGCGCACGCGCACGCGAACCTCGTCGTGCACCGTGACATCAAGCCGTCGAACGTGCTCGTGCGCACAGACGACCCGGACGGCAAGGAGGGCACGCCGCGCGTCAAGCTGCTGGACTTCGGTATCGCCAAGCTGCTGGAGCTGGACTCGGATGCGGGCGGATCGATGCTGTTGACGCGCGAGAGCGGTTGGGCACTGACGCCCGCCTTCGCAGCGCCCGAGCAGTTGACGGGTGGCGCAGTCACGACGGCCACGGACGTCTATGCGCTCGGCGTGTTGCTGTATCTGTTGCTGAGCGGCAAGCACCCTGCTGGCGCCAACCTCCGCTCTCCCGCCGAGCTGATCGCGGTGGTGGTAGATACTGACGCGCCCCGCCTTTCGAGCGCGCTCGCGCGCGCCGGAATCGAGGAGGGCGACGAGACCGTGGCGGCGATCGCCGCCAGGCGCAGCACAACGCCGGACAGGCTGCGGCGCGCGCTGCGGGGCGATCTCGAGACAATCGTGGCCGTGGCGCTCAAGAAGGATCCGCGGGAGCGCTATCCGTCCGTGATGGCTCTGGCGGACGATCTGCAGCATTATCTTGCGCAGCGCCCAATCCGTGCGCGGCCGGACACCTGGATATATCGTGCCACCACATTTGTGCGGCGACACGTGCGAGGCCTGGCGATGGCGGCGGCGGGCGTCGTGCTCCTGGCCGGCTTGACAGGCTTCTACACCGTTCGTCTCGCCACGGAGCGCGACCGGGCGCGGCTCGAAGCCGAGAAGTCAGCCAAGGTGAGCGAGCTGCTGGCCGGACTGCTGGCGGGCGCCGATCCGTACGCGACGCGCGAGTCGCGCGGTGAACCGACGGTCCGGGAGCTGCTCGACGCCGGCGCCGAGCGCGTCCAGAAAGAGCTCGCCGGGCAACCGGAGCTGCAGGCGGAGATGATGACGGTGATCGGCAGGGTCTATCAGCGGCTCGGCCTCCATGACAGGGCGCAGCCGCTCCTCGAACAGGCGCTGTCGCTCGGACGGCGAGCGGTGGGTCCGAATCACGTCCGGGTCGCGCAGAGCCTGAACGATCTCGGCGTCTCGCTGCGTGAGAAGAGTGCCTATGACTCGGCAATCGCGGCGCTCGAAGAAGCGCTCGCTCTCAGGCGCCGTCTGCTGGGGGAGGAGCACAAAGATGTGGCCGTCACGCTCGTGGAGCTGGGCCGCGCCTACGCGGACACCGGCCGGAACGACCGCGCCGAGCCGCTCTTGCGGACAGCCCTGGCGATCCGCCGCAAGGTGCTGGGCGAAGTACACCAGGAAACAGCGACGAGCTTGAGCGATCTCGGCTTGCTCTTGCGGGAGCAAGGAGAGCTGAGCGGAGCGGAGGCTCTCTTACGGCAGTGCCTCACGATTACCCGCAAGGTGCTTCCCGACGATCATCCAGACGTAGCGACGAGCATCGCCAACGTGGCCCTGGTTACTGGAGCTCGCGGCGACCACGCTGCCACCGAAGCGCTGTTTCGCCAGGCACTGGCCATCCGACGAAAGGCCATGGGGCCGAGCCATCCGAGCGTCGCGGCCACGCTCAACAATCTGTCGAACTCTCTGCGAGAGCAGGGCAAGCACGACGAGGCGGCGGTAGTGCTCGACGAGGCGCTGACAATTGCGCGAGCCACCAGGGGGGGCGAGCATCCGCTGCTGGCGACGTTCATGGTGAATCGAGCCCGCGTCCACCTGGCACAGGGCGAGGCCAGCACTGCTGCACCACTGCTCGAGCGCGCGCTGCAGATACGCAGACGCGTGTTGCCCGAGGACGATTGGCGCATCGCCATGGCGAAGAGCTTCCTCGGCGAGTCGCTGACAGCGCTGGGGCGCTACCAGGAGGCCGAGACGCTGCTAATCGATGCACACCGGATACTGAAGGACACTCGCACTCGCCAGGATGACGTACAAGCGAACATCAAGCGACTCGTCGCGCTCTACCAGGCCTGGGGCCGCCCCGACGAGGCGGCGATCTATCGGTCGCTGCTGCGCTCGTGAACAAGGCCCAATACCGTTTACTTGAGTGGGTTTGCCCTCGCTGGAT
>JBOGIN010000503.1:0-1611 GCA_050742275.1 Vicinamibacteraceae bacterium | reverse complement strand
TTAGATGCCGAATTTCCGAAAGGCATTATCTTTAGCCCCGCGTTCGCGCGGCCCTGAGCTTGTCGAAGGGGCCGCGCGCTACGTCCTGGGAACTGTAGAAACTCCACTCGGCGGCCCGACAGGGTCGCCCTACCCGCTGGTGGGCAGGGACGATGCCGTGGCGATCGCCGGCAGTATGTGCTGCTCGAGCAAATCGAACAAGCTCCGGCGGTAACCAAAGCGCTCGTCGCTCACGTCGACCGATGACGTAATCGCAACCACGAGCTCGAGCTCGCGGAAGACGAGGACGTACTGCCCGCCGAAGCCCCACGCGAAACAGGCCTGCCGGTCACCGATCTGCTGGATCCACCAGCCGTAGCCGTACAAGCGGTCGCTGTCCCAGCGTGAGCGCGTCCGTGGCATGCAGGACGTGTCGATCCATTCCGCAGACAGAATTTGACGCCCGCCCACGCGGCCGCGATTGAGATACAGCTCGCCCAACGCCACCAGTTGTCGCGGCGTCATGAGCATATTGTTGCCGCCGAAGTAAATGCCCTGCGGATCCCGCTGCCAGCGCGCCAGCGTGAAGCCAAGGGGTCCAGCCAGCACCTCCTGCGCGAACTCCCACGTGGTCGTCTTCGACACCTTCGTGAGGAGAGCGGACAAGACGTGGGACGTCCCGGTGCTGTATTCCATGGAGGTGCCCGGCGCGCTCACGAGCGGCCGCTCCAGCACGTACCGAACCCAGTCCCGACGCCGCACCCAGCGGCCGTAGCCATCGCCACTGGTCGACTCGAGCCCGCTCTGCATCGTCAGCATGTGCTCGACGGTAATCGCGCGCTTGCGTTCATCGTCGTCGCGCCGCAGCGCCGGGAAGAACGTCGCGATGGGCTCGCTGACCGACGCGATGAGGCCACGGTCGATGGCGATGCCCACGAGCGCTGCAATGACGCTCTTCGAGGCAGACTTGATGCTGGCGAGCTCACCAGCAGTCACGCCTGCGGCGTAGTGCTCGAGGATCAGGCCGCCGCGCCAACTGACCAGCAAGCTCCGAAGCTGTTTCAGCTCCGACGCGGTCTTGCGCGCCTCCGTCAGCGGGGCTGGCGCAGTTGCCGAACGAGAAGGCGTGGAGGCTGTCCGGTTCGACGCGTCCTGGACGCTCGCGCCCATGAGCGGAGTGACCGCGCCCACGACAACGAGCGCGATCCCAAAAAGGCGCGGAGCCATCTCCCGCTCAGCGGCCCGCGGCCTCGGAGACGGCCGGCCCCCAGAGATACGCAAGGTCGATCTCCACGGCGTCGAACGGCACCGCGCGCACGCGATCGGCTGCCTGATGAGTCGCCTCAATCACCCAGTGTCGGCCGTCGAGCCTGAGGATCTCGAGCGTCTGTGCTATCGGATCCAGAAGCCAGGCGTGCGGCACGCGCTCCCGGGCGTAGACGTCGAGCTTCTTGGCGCGATCGAGACATGCAGTGGAGGGAGAGAGAATCTCGCACACCCAGTCGGGGGCGAGCGTGGCGAACGCGGTGTCGGGAAACTCCGGCATACGCTTCACGCGCCAGCCCGCGAGATCCGGCACCAAGATGTCCGAGCCAAGGTGTAGCTCGGGCTCGAACAGGTTCCACCAGCCGC
>JBOGIN010000502.1:0-1950 GCA_050742275.1 Vicinamibacteraceae bacterium | reverse complement strand
GTGAGGGGGTGTCGACGTAAGCGCGAGCGTCGCGGGGATCGTAATCAGAGGCGGTGATGGATCGGACGCAGGCACGCGCCACCGCGATCGAGGACCTGTCGACGGCACGCGCGCTCATCGCCACCCTCCAAGATCAACTGACCACGATTCAGCGCGAGAACGCGGCGCTCCGCCATCAGCTCGACGTGCTGTGCCAGCGCCTGTTCGGCAAGAAGTCCGAGCGCGTCGATCCCCGCCAGTTGCAACTGGCCCTGGAACAACTCGCCAACGAACCGGGACCGGTCACCGAGCCCGTGGACATGGATTCCGGCGAGACGCCGGTGCGGGGCCATACGCGACGCCGCCCCACCGGACGACGGCCGCTGCCGGCGCACCTGCCGCGGCGGCGCGTCGAGATCGATCTGTCCGAGGCTGAGAAACACTGTGCCTGCGGCCATACGCGCACGCGCATCGGCGAGGACGTCTCCGAGAAGCTCGAATACGAACCGGCGAGCTTTGTCGTCATCGAAACCGTCCGTCCGAAGTATGCGTGTCCGCGCTGCCACGAGGGTGTGGTGCAAGCCCCTGCCCCGCCCCAAGCGCTGGAGAAATCGCTCGCCGGCGAAGGCTTGCTCGCCCACGTGGTCGTCTCGAAATACGTCGACCATCTCCCGCTGCATCGCCTCGAACGGATCTTCGCGCGTGAGCGGATCGAGCTGTCCCGGAGCACGTTATGCGGCTGGGTGGCCGACGTGGCGACGGCCCTGACGCCGATCGGCGAGGCGCTGCGCCGGGAGGTGCTGGCGGGCGACTATCTCCAGACCGACGACACGTCGATCACCGTGCTTGACGAGCGCGGCGGCAGCTTCAAGGGCCGCCTCTGGACCTATCTCGATCCGCTCACAAACCACGTCGTCTTCGATGCGACGACGACCCATGCCCGCAACGGCCCTGCCGGGTTCCTCGCCGCGTTTCGTGGCAAGCTGCAAGCGGACGCCTACAGCGGCTACGATGGGCTGTATCAGAGCGGGCGCGTGATCGAAGTTGGCTGCTGGGCGCATGCCCGCCGACGCTTTGTCGAGGCCTTCATGGTCGACACGTCCGCCGCCCTGATGATCGCACTGATTCAGCAGCTCTATCAGGTCGAGCACGCCGCCGCCGATCGCGATCCGGAAGGGCGGCGCGTGATGCGGCAGGAGCAATCGGTGCCGTTACTCGCGAAGATCGACGCCGAACGTCACGCCCTCGCTCGGATGGTCCTGCCGAAGTCGCCGCTGGGCGATGGCGTTCGGTATCTCACCAATCAGTGGGTGGCCCTCCAGCGCTTCGTCGACGATGGTCGTCTGGCTATCGATAACAATCGTGCCGAGAACCAGCTCCGCGTGGTGGCCGTCGGTCGGTAGAACTGGTTATTCGCGGGCAGTTTCGAAGGCGCTCGCCGCGCGGCGCTCCTGTACTCGCTGGTCCAGAGCTGCAAACTGGTCGGCGTGGCGCCCTTCCACTACCTGAAAGATGTCTTGCTCCGAATGGCGACGCATCCGCATCGCCTCATTGATCAACTGACGCCCCGGCGCTGGGCTGAGACATTTAGCCCGCCGTCGCCCACCTGACAACCTCCTGTAGCGCCAGTCCGCGTTCCCGCCGGTATGCTCGGGAAGGCCGCGCGCTCCGTGTGAACACGCACGTCTATTGGCACAAAGATCGTGCCGAACTGGCCGCGCGGCCAGTTGAGTCACTATGCAACGGTCTTCGTCGAACGGTTACTTTGCGGTGCATACGCGGGCGCCAGTAGCCACCTTGCGTGGCGCGCTGGACCGACTTCTCGTTTCTGGTGGGCGCCCGTGCGGTTCATGACATCCCGCCACGCGACACTCGAACAGATCAGCCGTGACCTCGCTGAGAGGGCTCTGATCGCACCGTCCGATGGCGGTCATTGGAGTGACCTGCCCGGCGATTTTCGGACCAGCTGAA
>JBOGIN010000501.1:0-3234 GCA_050742275.1 Vicinamibacteraceae bacterium | reverse complement strand
GGTCTCGAGAGACCACTCACCGTCGAGCGTGACCAGGCCGAAACGCTCGGCGGTGCCGCCTTCGACGATACGGAAGGTCACCACGCTGTGGCGATGGTCATAGGCGTGCAGGAGGCTCTCATCGTAGACCGACACCGAGATGGCGTACTGGCCGGGTAGAAGGGGCAGCTCGCGCACGCGGTATTCAATCTCGCCCGCGCCGTCGACGAGCGGGATGGGATAGCCGCTCATCCGCGTATTGGGCCCCGTGAGATGCGTCCCGTCCTCGGCAAATACGGCCATGCCGAAGGTGGGGCAGCGCACCGGCGCCGTCGTCTCGTAGGCAATCAGCAGGCGGAACGCGTCCCCCGTCTTGAATGCGCGCGCATCGCGCCCTTCGTCGTCCAGGATACGAACGCCCGTGATGGTGACCTCGCGCGTGCCCCATCGATACTCGCTCGAGATATCCTCTCCACCCGCGGCGAGCTGATGGTAGCGGGCGATTGCCTCTGCCGATGGTCCATAGGCCCGCACGCGACCACGATCGAGCAGGCAGACGTGCGTGCAGAGGCGCTCGATCAGCAGGAGGTCGTGAGAGACAATGAGGATGGTCACGCCTTGGGACTTGAAGTCCTGGATCTTGCGCAAGCACTTCCGCTGGAACTGCTCGTCGCCCACGGCGAACGCTTCGTCGATCAGCACGATTTCAGGGTCGAGATGCGCGGCGACCGAGAAGCCAAGCCGCATGTACATCCCGGACGAGTAGTTGCGAACGGGGGAGTCGATGAACGCTTCCAGGCCGGAGAACGCGACGATCTCGTCGAACCGCCGATCGATCACCTGGCGAGGCACGCCGTGCAGGGACGCGTTGAGATAGACGTTCTCGCGCCCGGACAGATCGGGGCTGAAGCCGGCCCCGAGCTCCAACAGCGACGTCACCCGGCCATGCACGTCGACACGTCCCTCGTCTGCCTCGAGAATGCCCGCGATGATCTGGAGGAGCGTGCTCTTGCCCGAGCCGTTGCCACCGATGATTCCGAGGGTCGCGGCGCGCTCGGCGGCGAGCGAGACATCGCGGAGCGCCCACAGCGTCTCCTTGACCTCCGGCCGGCCCATGATTCGCCCCACGAGCTTGTCCTTGAGGCCGCCCGCACGACGGACGTAGATGCTGTAGCGCTTCGATACCCCTTCGAGATCAATGACCAGCGGACCTGACACGGCGCGCCCAGGCATCTTAGACGAACTCGGCGAACCGCCGCTGATGCCGGCCGAAGATCGCCATGCCCAGGCCGAGCACCGCGAGGGCCACTGCGGTCATGACCGTCATGGAGGTCAAGCCGGGCGCGCGATGGTAGACCACGATCTGCTGGTAGGCGGTGATGAAGTGCGTCATCGGGTTGAGCCACAGCACCGGGCGGAGATCTTCGGGGGCGAGCCAGACGGCGTAGAGGACTGGGGTGAGCCAGAACCAGACTTGCAGGACCACCTCGAGCAGGTGACGCGTGTCACGCAAGTAGACGTAGGCGGTCGACAGCGCGAGGCCGAAGCCCACGGTGAAGAGCATCTGCAGGAGGATCACCGGCACGAGCGCGAACAACGCCGGGGACAGGCCGACGCCAATCACGAGCGCCAGCGGGAACACGACGAGGTACATCAGCAGGAACTGCACGAACTGCGCACCGATGGCGCCCATGGGCAGCACCACGCGCGGGAACGCCACCTTTCGCACGAGGTTGCCGTTGTCGGCGACCGCGCCGGTCGCGGCGCTGATCGCCTGCGCGAAGAACATCCACGGTAGGAGGCCGCTCAGGAGGAACAGCGGAAAGAAGTCGATATCGATCTTCAGGATGTGCTCGAACGCAATCGTGTAGACGACCGCCATGGCGAGCGGGTGCAGCAGCGACCAGAAGAATCCAAGCGCCGACCCCTTGTACTTCATCCGCAGGTCTCGCAGCACGAGGTTGCGCAGCAGCTCGCGATAGCGATAGACCATCACGGCGTCGTTGGTCCACATCGGCTCGAGAGTGTACCATTCTTCCCGACCATGATCGTGCCCCTGCTCGATCTCCACGCGCAATTCCAGGCCATCCGACAGGACGTGCTGGCGGCGATCGAACGCGCGTGCGACACGCAGCGGTTCGTGCTCGGACCAGACGTCGAAGCGCTGGAGCAGGCGTTGGCAGCGCTCACGGGCGTCCGCCATGCGATTGGCGTGTCGTCCGGCACCGACGCCCTGCTGGTGGCGCTCATGGCGCTCGGCGTCGGCCCGGCCGACGAGGTCATCGTCCCGACCTATTCGTTCTTCGCCACGGCCGGAGCGGTCAGCCGTGTGGGTGCGACCCCCGTCTTCGTCGACATCGACCCGGCGACCTTCAACATCGATCCCGACGAGGCCCGGCGCGCGGTGACGTCTCGAACGAAGGCCATCATCCCGGTGCACTTGTTCGGCCAGTGCGCCGAGATGGCGGAGCTGGCGACGCTGGCCCGCGAGGCCGGTATCGCCGTGGTGGAGGATGCCGCGCAGGCCATCGGCGCGAGATATCGCGATCGGCCGGCGGGCGGCCTCGGTGCGCTCGGCTGCTTCTCGTTCTATCCGAGCAAGAATCTGGGAGCGTTCGGCGACGGCGGCCTCGTTACCACGAACGATGCCGCGCTTGCCGAGCGGGTCCGCTTGCTCCGCAACCATGGCGCGTCTCGCACGTACCGCCACGAGGTCGTGGGCGGCAACTTCCGCTTGGATGCGTTGCAAGCCGTCGTGCTGCGCGTGAAGCTGCCGCACCTCGCGGCCTGGACGAGCCGGCGGCAGGCCAACGCCGCGCGGTACCGGCGGCTCTTCGCGGAGCACGCGCCGGACGCCCCAGTCCGCCTTCCGGTTGAAGCGGCCGAGCGGACGCACATCTACAATCAGTTCGTGGTGCGAGCGCCGGTACGCGACGACCTGCGCAGACATCTCGCGGCGGCAGGCATTGGCAGCGAAGTGTACTACCCGTTACCGTTTCACTTGCAGCCCTGCTTCGCATCGCTCGGATACCAGCCGGGGCGGCTGCCCGAGGCGGAGCGGGCCGCCGCCGAGTCGCTCGCGCTGCCGGTGTTCCCGGAGCTGAGCGAGGAGCAGCAACGCTACGTGGTGGAGCGGATCGCTGGGTTCTATCGGTGAAGTGATGAGTTGTGAGTCTTGAGTTGTGAGTTCTGATGTACTTGATCTTTGGAGCCAACGGGCAGCTCGGTTCGACAATGGTGGAGCGCCTCCAGCGT
>JBOGIN010000500.1:0-2704 GCA_050742275.1 Vicinamibacteraceae bacterium | reverse complement strand
CGACGACCTCTTCGTTTGTACGGTGGCCCCCAGCATGGCCGCCAGGTTCCCCCTCAACTCGATTTGAAGCCTCTCGCCGGCCAGTGTCATCGCCGGGCGCCGGTCCTATCTGTGGCCTGTCAACAGCTCGTTCCCGGAACGAGTTCATGCAGATAACGCATGCGAAGCGATAAAACTATTCCCTCACGTTCTCTCTGTTCGGACCAGGACGCGTCAGGAAGAAATCGACAGCTTCTTCGCGATCGCTGAATCGAGGAACAGTTCACCTCGCGACTATCACACAGCAGCTCGAGCCGATTGCCTGGTCGTTGGGCCATGTCTCCGATGTCGTCTGCCCGCTGAAGACGTCGTGCTTCGACTCGGCCGCGGATCCAATATCGTGTGTGAAGCCGGGCAGCGTCAGCTCTGCCGATCGTGCACCTCCACCGATCGTCGACTGTCCCTCGAAGACGATGACCTTTCGGCCGGCCTGTGCGAGCACAATCGCGGCGGCCAAGCCGTTTGGACCGGAGCCCACGATAATCGCATCCGGAGTCGACGACACTGGCACCTCCAGGTCGAGAACGGTCGCTGCTTCGAGCATGCCTTCCCGGCGCTCGGCGCGGCAAGCAGAGCGGTGAGATGTCTGACGACTTCAATTCCCGGATTCTGCACGAGGTCGCGCACCGACCGTGGCCCATGCCTCGCGCGCCCTGGATAATGCGGCAGACGTGGCACGACCTCCTCTTTGCGCACTGGGCGGTGGATCCGGCGCGCCTGGCGGGACTCATTCCGCCGTCTCTCGAGCTCGACCTGTTCGACCGGCGCGCCTGGCTCGGCGTCGTGCCGTTTCGGATGACCAACGTCGCTCCGCGTGGTTTGCCGGCGCTCCCGTGGCTCTCTTCGTTCCCCGAGCTGAACGTGCGTACTTACGTGCGACTCGCCGGGAAGCCCGGCGTGTACTTCTTCACCTTGGACGCTGGCAACCGGCTCGCCGTGAGAATGGCGCGAGCGCTGTTTCGCTTGCCGTACCACTGGGCTTCGATGCACGTCGAGCCGCGAGGCGACGCGATTCACTACGTCAGCCAACGCCACCGAGACCCAGCCGCGCGGCTCGTCGCCACGTACAGCCCGGTGGGCCCCGCGTTTCATGCACGGGAGGGATCGCTCGAATACTTCCTGACCGAGCGCTACTGTTTGTACACGATCGATGCGAAGGGGGACACATTCACGGTCGAGATCCACCATCCCCCGTGGTCTCTGCAACCTGCGGCTGCTGAGATCTTCGTCAATACGATGGCCGACGTCATCGGCCTCGAACTGGGGCCCTCCGCCGACGCCGTGGCGCGTGCTCCCATTCTGCACTTTGCGAAGCGACAAGACATGGTGAGCTGGTGGTTGGCTCGCACGCGCGCGGCGCCGCGATCCGGCGGCGTGCGTTCGATATAGCTCCGCGTTGCGATTGGCCATCTGCTCATTGACCGTGGTCAGCGCCTCGCGCTTCGCGGCATCCCGAATTGTTTCGCAGACTGCTCGTCCTGCACACAGCCTGATCGCGCGGATCGTCTCGCGGCTGACCCTCCCGTGCGTTCTCCGAGCAAAAGTGCGAGAGATGGATGGCAGGGACCGCGGAAACGATCGTCCGTCAGGACAGCCGTCCCCTCTCACGTGGCTGCTACGTCGCGCGGTTAGTCCGGCTCCGTCGACCCGATGCCGTGCTTCTTTAGCTTGCTGTAGAGCGTCGGACGATGGAGTCCGAGAATGCTCGCGGTCGCCCGCTTGTTCCCGCGTGTCCGTTCTAGCGTTTGCAGAATGGCGACCCGTTCGAGCTCCGCGAGGGTGTGATTCGGCGGTACTGCGAAGCTCGTTGACGCTCCACCGTCCCCCACCACGGAGTCGGACAAGTCCTCGGCGGTAATCTCCGGTCCGGAGGCGACGATCACGGCCCGTTCCATGACGTGCTCCAGCTCTCGGACGTTGCCTGGCCAACGATATCGTACGAGCGCCTTCGCGCCTGCGGCGTCGATGCCACGGACGTCGCGACCCTCGCGCGCCGCGTAACGCCGGAGGAAGTGCTGTGCCAGCGGAGCGATGTCTTCCGGGCGGTCACGCAGCGCCGGCACCTGCGGCGCCATGGTGTTGATGCGAAAGTACAGATCCTCCCGGAGCTTGCCATCTGCCACGGCCTGGCTGGGCGCCACATTGGTCGCGCAGATCAGCCGAAAGTTGGCTTTGACGATTCCATTGCCACCGACGGCGCGGAACTCCCTCTCCTGCAGCACGCGGAGCAGCTTCACCTGAAGCGCGATCGGCATCTCCGCGATCTCGTCGAGCAGCAACGATCCGCCCTCGGCGAGTTCAAACAGGCCGACCTTGTCGCTGATGGCACCGGTGAACGACCCGCGCTTGTGCCCAAACAGCTCCGACTCGATGAGATCCGCCGGGATTGCTGCGCAATTGATGCGGACGAACGACCGAGCCGACCGGCGGCTCAAACGATGAATCGCGGTGGCGACCAACTCTTTCCCGGTGCCGTTCTCCCCGACGATCAGCACATTCGCTTCGGTCGGCGCGACGAGGCGGATCATCTGGAAGAGCTCCGCCATGCGCGGACCGGTGCCAATCATCTCGTCCAACTGCGTGTCACCCGTATCCGGCCGCTCGGTCGCCGCGCCGCGCTCGGTCCGGTCCACGCCGGCGCGGTCGATCGCGGCGAGGAGAGTAC
>JBOGIN010000499.1:0-3257 GCA_050742275.1 Vicinamibacteraceae bacterium | reverse complement strand
TCAGGCCTGACGCCTGCTGACCCCTGACGCCTGACCCCTGAATTATGTCGAAGGTGCGAATCTGGGCAGACGAGGTCGTGATTCCCACCTACCTGGCGGGCGAGCCGGACAAGAATCCGATGTTCCTCGAGCGGCGCGTCTACCAGGGAAGCTCGGGGCGCGTCTATCCGTACCCGGTCATCGACCGTATCTCGGACGCGCGCGTCGACGAGCGCCATCAAGTCCTGTTTCTCGAGAACCGATATCTCGCGATCATGGTCATGCCGGGCTTCGGCGGCCGCATCCAGTACGCCTACGACAAGATGAACGGCTACCCGTTCATCTACCACAACCGGGTCATCAAGCCGGCGTTGGTCGGCCTCACGGGCCCCTGGCTGTCGGGCGGCATTGAGTTCAACTGGCCGCAGCACCATCGGCCGGGCACGTTCTGTCCCGTCGACTACGCAATCACCGAGCAGGCGAATGGCGCGTGCACGTTGTGGCTCAGCGAGATCGAGCCCATGTGGCATCTGAAGGGCACGCTCGGCCTGACGTTGTATCCAGACAAGGCCTTCCTGGAGATTGCCATTCGCGTCTCCAACCCGACCCCGCTCCCGCAGACGTTCCATCTCTGGACCAACCCGGCGGTGCACGTCAACGAGCACTATCAAGCCATCTTTCCGCCAGACGTCCAGGCCGTCTACGACCACGGCAAGCGAGACGTCTCCCAGTACCCCATCGCGCGGGGTGAGTACTACAAGGTGGATTACTCGAGCGGCGTCGACATCTCCTGGTACAAGAACATTCCCGTGCCCACGTCCTATATGGCGGCTGGATCGCGCTACGACTTCCTCGGCGGCTACGACCACGGCAAGCGGGCCGGCATTCTTCACGTCGCGGATCACCGCGTCGTGCCGGGAAAGAAGCAATGGGTCTGGGGCTCGGGAGACTTCGGCAACGCGTGGGACCGCAACTTGACAGACGAGGACGGCCCCTACGCCGAGCTGATGTGCGGTGTCTTCGCCGACAACCAGCCAGACTTCTCCTGGCTCCACCCGTTCGAGGAGAAGGAAGCCAAACAGCATTTCTTTCCGTTCCGCGAGATCGGCTACGTCCGCAACGCGACCATCCACGCGGCCGTGAGCCTCGAGGTGGGTCGCAGTCTCGCCGTGATTGGCGTGTATGCGACCGCGTCACGGCCTCAGGCAACGATTCGACTGCTGCATGGCGCACGCGCGATCTGGCGCACGCACGTGACGCTCTCGCCCGAAGCGCCATTCACGGCGCGAGTGCCGCTGGCTCGACGCCTGCGCGCGCAAGAGGTCAGCGTGGAAGTTCGCAGCCGCGAAGGCGATCTGCTCGTCGCCTACACGCCCGAGCCCAAGCGCGCGCCAGCCGTGCCAGATCCGGCGACGGCCATCCCAGTGCCTGCCAAGGTGACCAGCACCGAGGCGCTCTATCTCGCCGGCCTGCACCTCGAGCAGTATCGTCACGCCACGCGCGAGCCCGAGGACTATTACCGCGAGGCGCTACGCCGCGATCGAGACGATGTGCGCAACAACACGGCGCTGGGGCTGCTGCTGCTCAGACGCGGGCAGTTCGCGAAGGCGGAGCCGCTCTTCGAGGCGGCGATCCGTGCCCAGACGAAGCACAACCCCAATCCTGACGACGGCGAGGCCTACTACTACCTCGGTGTCTGTCTTCGCTATCGAGGTGGCAACGCGCCCGCCCACGACGCGTTTGCGAAGGCGGCGTGGAGCGCGGCTTGGCAAGGTGCCGCGTTCTTCAACCTCGCTCAGCTCGCCGCAATCGATGGAGATTTCGCGCAAGCGCTTGCGCTCGTCGATCGGTCGCTCACCCGCAACGCTCACAACCAGCAGGCGTCGCATCTGAAGACGCTACTGCTGCGGCGGCTCGGTCGTCAGGGCGAGGCGCTCGATCTCATTGCCGGGCTGCTCGACCGCGACCCATTGGACTTCGGCACGCTCAACGAGCGCCTGCTCATCCTTCGGGCACGAGGAGAGCACGATGCCGCAGCCTCCGCCCAGGACAGCCTCCTCCGTGCGATGCGACGCGACGTCCACACACATCTCGAGATCGCGGCCGGCTATGCAGCGGCGGGCGCCCATGACGAGGCGCTGGATCTTCTTGGCCGGCTCATGGCAGACGCGACGCCCGAGCGACGGGCAGCCGGCCACGCGGGTGGAGCGGGCATCCCGAACCTCCGCCCCATGATCTACTACCACGCCGGCTACTACGCCCTGAGCCAGGGGGACCGAAAGGCGGCGGCCAGCTACTTCGCCCGCGGCGCGGATCAGCGCCCGGACCGCTGCTTCCCCAACAGCGTGGAGAGCCTGCTGGCGCTCCAGGCCGCGCTGACGCTCAACCCGAAGGACGCGCGCGCTGCGCTCTATCTCGGCAACCTCTGGTACGACAGGCGGCAAGTAGACGAGGCCAGGGCCGCCTGGGAGCGTTCGCGGCGCGTGGACGGCGCCCACCCGACGACGCACCGCAACCTGGCGCTGCTGTACTTCAACAAGCAGCGTCAGCCACAGAAGGCGCTGCGTGCCATGACGCGCGCCTTCGCGCTCGATCGGTCGGACGCGCGCGTCCTCATCGAGCTCGACCTGCTGAAGAAGCGCATCGGTGTCGCCCCAGCGGAGCGATTGGCGTTCCTCCGGCGAACGGCGGCGCTCGTGGAGCGGCGCGACGACCTCACGCTCGAGGTCGTCACCTTGCGAAACGCGCTCGGTGACCACGAACGTGCCCTCGAGATCCTCACCGCGCGGACCTTCCATCCGTGGGAAGGCGGCGAAGGCAAGGTCACCGGACAGTACGTCGTGGCGCTCGTGGAGCTCGCGAAGCAGGCGCTCGCCGCAGACGAGGCCGCGCGCGCCGTAGGGCTGCTGCAGCGTGCGCGTGAGTATCCGCCGAATCTTGGCGAGGGCAAGCTGGCCGGGGCGCAGGAAAACCAGGTGCTGTACTGGCTCGGCGTCGCGCTGGCGCGCGTGGGAGACCTTGCGGCGGCGAAGCGGCATTGGCAGGACGCGGCAACCGGTCTCGAGGCTCCGACACCCGCGATGTTTTACAACGACCAGAGCCCGGACACGCTCTTCTATCAGGGGCTCGCGCTCGGGCGACTGAACCGGCACGCGCGCGCGCGGCAGCGATTCGAAGTGCTCGCGCGGTTCGGGCAGCAGCACCTCGACGACGACGTGAGCGTCGACTATTTCGCGGTGTCGCTGCCCGAGTTCCTCGTCTTCGACGAGGACCTGGGC
>JBOGIN010000498.1:0-6848 GCA_050742275.1 Vicinamibacteraceae bacterium | reverse complement strand
GACCAAGCCCTGGAAGGTCGGCATGAGCGGCAGGTAGCCCTTGACCATCTTCGCCTGAGGATTGAGAATCGATTCGCGCGCATACTCTTCATCGAACTGGACCTGCTGGCCGTTGGCGAGCGTCACCGTCGTCCCGAAGATCCCCGCCAGATTGGGCCCGCGCGCTTGGGAGTCGCCCGCGTGGCAGGTGATGCATCCGAGCTTGTTGAACAGCTGCTCTCCCGCCTCGGCGAGCGAGCCCTCCTGCGCGGCGCCGCCCCCCAGCCACGTCTGGAAGGCGCTCGGCTCCATCACTTCGACGTATCCCGTCATCCCGGAGTGATTGGTGCCGCAGTACTCCGCGCAGAACAAGTGGTAGCGGCCCGGCTTGGTCGCCTCGAACCACATCGTCGTGATCCGCCCCGGTACCGCATCCATCTTCGCGCGGAATGCGGGAATGAAGAAGCTGTGGATGACATCCTCCGACTGGATGATCAGCTTGATCGGCTGGCCCACGGGCACGTGCAGCGCGTTGATCTCCTTCTGGCCGGTGAGATGCTGTGCTCTCCACATCCAGCGTTTCCCGGTGATGTAGATCTCAACGGCGTTCTGGGGCACCCGCGCCAGATCGAAGTACACGCTCGCCCCCCAGACGAACATCACCATGGCAATGCCCAGCGGGATGATCGTCCAGGTCAGTTCGAGCACGAGGCCGCCGTGGATCGGCGCCCCAACCGACGCCTCGTGGACGCGGCGATACTTCACGGCGAACACGACCACCAGCACGGCGATCAGGACCGCGAAGAACGCCGAGACGGCGAGCAGGAAGAAGAACAGGTTGTCCACGCTGGCCGCCATCGTGGACGCTTGTTCCGGTATGAACGGGAACGTCATCTCTCAATCCGCGCATACACGCCGCGTCGCTCGCGGCGCCACATCACACCCCAGAAGAGCACACCCGTGACCAGAAGCAACACGCCGCCGGCCCGAATCAAGTTCAACGCCACCCAGCCGTAGCGTCCCGTCGTCGGGTCGTAGTGAAAGCAGTAGAGCAACACCTGATCCGCCAAGGTGCCGATCTGGTTGTGCGAAGCCTCGACCAAGCCGAGGCGGAGGTCACGCGGCGCCGGCTGGATCCCGTAGAAGTAGCGCGATATGCGCCCGGTGGGTGTCAGCACGACCGTCGTGGCCAGGTGCGAGTACTGCTCCGCCTGCTCGTCCCACGTGTACGAAAAGCCAATCGCGTCGGTCAGCGCCGTGATCGCCGCCTGCTCGCCCGTGAGAAAGTGCCAGCCACGAGCAGACCGCGGCCGGCCATAGCGATCCACATACGCGAGCTTCTTGAGCGCCGCCAGCTTCGGCCCTTCCCGCGGGTTGAAGCTCACCGCCAGGACGTCGAAGTCGCGCCCCACCTCGTAGGAGAAGCCGAACGACGTCAGCGCGCTCGTCAGGCCGTTCAGCGTTTGCGTGCACAGCATTGGGCACTCGTAGTACACCGGCGCCAGAATCACAGGCCGGCCCTTGAAGTACTGTCCCAACCGGACCGTGCGACCTCGCTCGTCGACGAACTGGAGGTCGAGCGGCAATTGCGCATCGAGCTTCTGCTCGAGCGCGACACCTTCGAGCGCACGGGGACGCTGGCTCGCCGGCTCCTGCGGCGCCCTGAAATCGTGGCCCCCTGGTTGTGCAAGCGCCTCAGAGTGCACACCACCCACCGCAAACAGCACAATGAGAGGAACGCGCGAGCACCAGCGCCGCAACGTTCCGCCAGGCGCTTTCCATCTTGCGTGCGCCGACATGGTTCCCTACCGTCCTGGCCTTGCGATCGCCGGTGGCGGGCTTCCGGCCGCTCCGTTCGACGGCGGCTCGGACCTAGGCCCCGGCGCGGTCGGCATACCCCGCTCGACGAGCATCGTCATGGCGCGGTCGATCGGTACACGCCACGTGCCCTGCGCCCGGTCGACACCGTAGCTGTTGAGGACCGTTTCTTCGCCTTGTCGAACGGTTGCTAGATTCGCCGGCTCGTCGACCAGCAGGCGCGGCTCCGGCGGCAGCCGGTCCTCGCCAGCCCGACGCTCCGTCACCACCGGCAACGGCTCGTCCGCCGAGGCGAGCCGTCCTTCCATCCATCGAAACATCAGCCACATCGCGGCCATTGTCACCGCGAGGAACAGCACCGAGCCGATGATGATCCAGGACGACCGCGAGACATCGACGTCCGACCGTTCGTGACCGCCGGCGTCAGGCGATCCATGGCCCGCGCTCGCCGACCCGGCCCCGTGGGCAGGCCTGCCGTCAGGGTGCGGAACGATCTCCGTCTCGTGTGAATCAGTGGTGGCCATCGGCCAAGGCCTCCTCCAGGTATGGATCGCCGACGGGCAAGAGCACACGCCCCTTCAGATTCCAGCAAAACGCCGCGAGCCACACACCCACGAGCCCCACGGTTGCCGCGACATCCAGCCAATGCAAGCCGAGGCCGCCGCCGAAGTTGGGCACCACGAGCCAGAAGGTCTCGAGGAAGCGCATCGCGAGGATGACAACGGCGAGCAGCGCGAGACGACCGACCTGGCGCTTCAGGTCGCGCAGCAGCAACAGAAGGAAGGGGAACACAAAATGTCCGACAATGACCAGCACGCTGAGCCACTGCCAGCGCTCACGCGCCCGGATGAGATAGTACCCGACCTCTTCCGGCAGATTCGCCGACCAAATCAGCAGGAACTGCGAGAAGCCCAAGTACGCGTAGAGCATCACGAAGGCCAGCAGCAGGTTGCCAAGGTCGTTGAACTTCTTCGGTGTGAGCACGCGGCCCATCTCGGACGTGCGGCTCAGGAAGAACGTCATCAGGATGACGAACGCCAGCGCCGACAGACCTTCGCTCACCATGAAAATGAGGCCGAAGATCGTCGAGTACCAGTGTGGATCGAGCGACATCACCCAGTCGACGGAAGCCAACGTGATCGTCAGCCCGAAGACCAGGATGCCAGGTCCGCTCACCACACGCAGCCGCATATCGTCGCGGCCGGTGGCATCCTGCTCGCCCGACCACTTGGTGAGCAGGAGCGCAATGACCGTCCAGATGGCGAAATAAATCACGGCGCGAACGAGGAAGAACGACGTGTTCAGGTACGGCGCCTTCCACTGCAACACCTTGTCGGTCGCCACGACGTCGGCGTGGGTCCACTCGTAGAGATGCGACAGCCCGAGCGCGATCGGCACGAACAGCAGCGCCATCACGGGAAGCGTGCGTGCGGCCGCCTCGAGCGTGCGTCGCGTCGTCACGGCCCAGCCACCGCCCGTGAGGTGTTGGATCATCAGGAGGCCAAGGCAGCCCATCGGGACGGCGAGCGTGAAGATGTAACCGAGCAGATACGAGCGGTAGAACTGCTCCGTGTCGACGAAGGCGCCGACGATCATCAGCAACAGGCCGACGGCGCCGAGCCCGAGCGCGGCACGCTGCATGCGGTCGACGCCGGGTGGGGCCTGGAAGGCCTCCGGGCGAATCTCACTCATGGGAGGTCGCTCCCTCCTTCACCGGCGGCGATGCGCTGGAAGCGCCCGGCGCCGGGGCGGTCTCCAGCTTCTTCCGCTCGTCGGCGGGCACGTCATTGGCGGTGGCGCTGCGGCTCAACTGCAGCGCCCGGATATACGCAGCAATCGCCCAGCGATCGCGTGGGGCGACCTGCGTCGCGTAGTCCGGCATCTGGCCGAACCCATTCGTCATCACATCCACGAAGTAGCCAATCGGCATGCCTCGCAATCGCGGATCGTGGAACGATGCGGCCTGCTTGAAGCCGCGTCTGACGACCATGCCTTGCCCCTCGCCGGTGCGTCCGTGGCAGGGCGAGCAATAGATGTTGAAGCGCTCACGTCCCCGTTCCACCAGCTCCCGCGTGAGCGGCATGGGCAGCTCGGCGACCGGCTGGTTGTTCAGCTTTCCCGTGTAGAACACCTCGTCCGCCCGCAGCTGGCCGCGTGCGACGGTTCCCTCGAGAAGCGGCCGCGCCGATCGCTGGTCCGCGAAGAAGTCGCTCCGCTCGAGCGGCTCGAAGCGCGGCGTGTCGTGCATATCCTGTCGACAGGCCACGCCGCCGAGGACAACGCCCGCGAGCACAGCACCCATCAGCGCTCGTCGGCGCGTGAGCGCAGATGGGGTCGTTCGCAGATGGACACACATAGACACAGATCACGCCTCGACTTCGTACACGTCCTTCGCACCGGCGGCCTCGAGCAGCTGTCGCGTCGCCGTGCGATCGAATCGTGGGTCCTCCGCCTCGATCGCGAGGAACATCCCGCTGCTCGTGGCGCGCTCTCGCACCGCCGGCACGTTGAAGACCGGATGGTACGGCTGGGGAAATCCGCACAGCACGATCAATCCGAGGAAACAGCTCAGCGCGGCAAACAGGATCGTCGTCTCGAACGTCGGGATGATGAACGCAGGCCAACTGTTGAGCGGCCGGCCACCGGTGTTGATCGGGTAATCGATGACCGACGTCCAGTAGCACAGCCCAAAGCCGGCTAACATGCCGGTGAGGCCGCCTGCCAACGTGATCGGCGAGAGCCGTCGATCGTTGCAGCCCATCGCTTCCGCCAACCCGTGGACGGGGACGGGCGTGTAGGCGTCGATCTTGCGGAAGCCCTCCGCGTGCACGCGCCGTGCTGCCGCGAGCAGCTTGTCGACCGTCTCGAACTCCGCAATCAGGCCGTAGAGTGCGCCGCCGGTGTCTGCCGCTCGCGTGGCCTGCTCAGACATGGCCAGACTCCTCTTTGGGCGTCGCCGCCGGCGACAGCGTGCGCATCTCGAAGATGGACAGCATCGGCAGCACGCGAATGAACAGATAGAAGCACGTCAGGAACAAGCCCATCGTCCCGACGAACACCATCCAGTCCCACACCGTGCCGTGATACATGCCCCAAGACGAGGGGAGGAAATCGCGGGTGAGGCTGGTCGGAACGATGATGAACCGCTCGAGCCACATGCCGACGTTGACGAACATGCAGATGCCGAAGAGCAGCACCGGCGTCGTGCGAATCCTCTTGGACCACAGCGCCTGCGGCGCCACGCCGTTACAGAAGATCAGCGTCCAGTACAAGTAGGCGTACGGACCGGTCCAGCGGTTCGTCATCATGAACCACTCGTACGGGTTGCCGCTGTACCAGGCGAAGAACGCCTCCATCTGGTAGCCGTAGAACACGATCAACCCGGTGGCCAACATGACCTTGGCCATGTTGTCGAGGTGGCGAATGGTGACGAAGTCTTCGAAACCGTAGATGCGCCGCAGCGGGATTATCAGCGTCAGCACCATCGCAAAGCCCGCGTAGATGGCGCCGGCAACGAAGTACGGCGGGAATATGGTGGCGTGCCAGCCGGGAATCAAGCTGGTCGCGAAGTCGAAGCTCACCACGGTGTGGACCGAGAGCACCAGCGGCGTCGACAGCCCTGCCAGCAGCAGGGACGCCAGCTCGTAACGCTGCCAGTCGCGTGCGGAGCCGCGCCAACCCAGCGAGAGCACACCGTAGAATATTTGCAGCAGGCGATGCTTCGCCCGGTCGCGGAGCGAGGCGAGATCTGGAATGAGACCCGTGTACCAGAACACGAGCGAGACCGTGAAGTACGTCGACACGGCGAACACGTCCCAGATGAGCGGACTGCGGAAGTTCGGCCACAGCGACATCGCGTTCGGGTACGGGAACAGCCAGTAGGCCGCGAGCCAGGGGCGCCCGGTGTGCAGGATGGGGAACAGCCCCGCGCACATCACGGCGAAAATCGTCATCGCTTCGGCGGCACGGCTGATGGACATCCGCCACTTCTGGTTGAAGAGCAGCAGAATCGCCGAGATGAGCGTGCCGGCGTGACCAATCCCAATCCACCACACGAAGTTGATGATGGCGAAGCCCCAGCCCGCGGGTTGGTTGATCCCCCAGAGCCCGGTGCCCTGCACGACGAGCCAGGTCGCCCCCAGCAGCAGCCCCTGCAACAGCGCGAAGCCGACCGCGAAGCCGACGAACCAGCTAATCGGCGTCCGCTTAGTCAAGACCGCCGTGGCGATCTTGTCGGTGATGCTGCCGAACGAATGCCCCGGCGCGATGAAGCGCGTCTCCGGCGGATCGAAGTGCTTGGCCTTTTCTAGCAAGGTTCGACCTCTTCAGCTAGCCATGGGGTTCCGCAGCCGGCGTTTTCTCCGGCGCCAGCTCCGGATTGGGATTCCGCACGACGGCGAGATACGTGGTCCGCGGGCGCGTGTTCAGATCCTCCAGCATCCCATAGTTTCGTGGCTCCTTCTTCAGCTTGGCCACGCGGCTCTTGGGATCGTTGATGTCGCCGAATGTAATGGCGCGGGTCGGGCAGGCCGACTCGCAGGCCGTGACGATCTCGCCATCGCGCACCACGCGATCGTCGAGCTCGGCCTGGATTTTCGCGGCGTTGATGCGCTGCACGCAGTAAGTGCACTTCTCCATCACGCCGCGGCTGCGCACCGTCACGTCCGGGTTCCGCGCCATCTTGAGCGTCGGCGTATTCCAGTCCGCGTAGAGATAGAAGTTGAACCGCCGCACCTTGTACGGGCAGTTGTTGCTGCAGTACCGCGTGCCCACGCAGCGGTTGTAGACCATGTCGTTGAGGCCTTCGCGGCTATGCGTCGTCGCCGCCACGGGGCACACCACCTCGCAGGGCGCGTTTTCGCACTGCATGCACAGCACGGGCTGCGTCTCGACCGCGTGCGGGTCGTCCGGACTCCCCCCGTAGTAGTTGTCGATCCGAATCCACTGCATCTCGCGGCCCATGATCACTTCGTGCTTGCCGACCACCGAGATGTTGTTCTCCGCGACGCAGGCGACCACGCAGGCGTTGCACCCGGTGCACGCGTTGAGGT
>JBOGIN010000497.1:0-3864 GCA_050742275.1 Vicinamibacteraceae bacterium | reverse complement strand
CCGCTACCAGCCGCCCCCTCTCCTGACGTCTCACCCGCGGACCGCGAAGCGCCCGCCGGATCGGCATCGGAGGCTTGCTCGGTCGAGGGGACGCCGTCAGGGGATATTGTCAACGCCGCGTAGAACCAGGCGCCTGCGGCCGCCGTCAGCAGCAGGAGCAACAGCGGAAGCAGGAAGCGCCGCCGGCGCGGAGCGTCGGCGCCTTCGTCCCAGTCGTCGGCGTCAGACGCAAACACCGTCGCTTCGCCGACCGCCGCGCCGCTCGAGGCCCGTTCCAGAGGCCAGTCGACGTTGCGCCCGTTCGGGCCAATCTCGAGCGAGGCTGTCAGCTCCTCATCTGGATCAGTCAGGCGTCCCGCAGCGCCGGAACCGCCCTGGGCTATCGCACCGCCGAGCTCGCTCGGTCCCGGGCGCCGGCCCCCATGATCTGGTGGAGCCTCGACGTCCAGGAAACGGTCGGCGGGCACTGCAGGGTCGGCGCCCCGACCCGGAGCCACGTCTGGCATCGGCGACGGATATTCGACCTCGTCCTGCGCGTCGACCAGAGGCACCGCCATCGTGGAGGCGAGCCAGCCTTCCGGCTCCCCTCGCGCCCCGGCGGATGTGGACCGATCGGAGCCCTCTTCGGCATGGGCGCTCGTCGCGCCTTCGTCCTCCTTGCCCTGAGCAGGGTCGAAGGGCTCGCCCTCGGCGTGGATCTCCTCGTCGAAGGTCGGCGCGGCGTCCTCTTCGGGCCCGCTCGCCGTGAACGCCCCTTCGGCGTCGGCCTCCCCCCCGGCTGGCCGCGCGTGCAGGGCGGCCGCGGTCTCCGCATCCTCGCCGTCGGCCGCTCCTCCGAGATCCGCTGGCCCGGACGACGGAGCCGCCGTAGCGGCGCGATCAGGCGCCGATGTGGTTGATCCGTTGGTGCTTCGTCTGCGCCTTCCCTTGGCGTCCGGACCGCCTGTTTCGTCTGCTGGACGCTCCCCTACCGGCTCGTCCGACTCCGGCTGGAAGAGCGTCAAAGGATCGGATGCCTCGCTGGGCTCTGGCTGAGGGGCTGGCTCTTGGTCTGCCGTGGCAGGCATCTGGCGCCGCGGTCGGGATGGGCCGGAGGCCTCGGGCAGCACGCCGTCGCGTGCAAACCGCGCCAGGTCGCCCTCCGGTGCCGCTCCCTCGGCGGCGGTCTGAGCGGCCGCGCGCTTGACGGCCGCCCGCGGTCGCGCCCCGGCGCGGTGGTGCACCGCTCCGCGCTTGGCATCGCTACCGTAGACGTACGCGGCGCCTGCATCGAGCAGGCCTTGCACGAACGCGCGCGCGCTGGCCGGCCGCCGCTCCGCATCGGCGCTCAATCCGCGTGCGAACACGTCGACGAGCGCACGATCGTATTCCGGGCTCACCGTGGGCGGAAGCCGTTTGGCCGCGGCGCGTCCCGTGCCAGTCGGCCGCCGGCCAGCCAGACACTCGAAGGCAATCGCCGCGAGCGAGAAGACATCCGCGGCGGGCCCCCACGAAGGTCCGGCGGCGCGTTCGGGCGCCGTGTACGGCAGGCGCACCGGGGCGCGAAGGCCGACCTCTTCGACGGCGCGCGCCACGCCACACCCGCTGATGCGGGGGCCATCGAGCGTCAAGACGACATCACGCGGATGCAACGAGCCGTGGTCCGCACCGTCGGCGTGAATGGCATCGAGGGCGTCAGCCATCGCGTCGAGCCAGGCGAGCGACTCGCTGGGCAACGCCGCGTCGCGCTCGCGCAGACGCGCATCGAGCGACATCCCTTCGGCGTGCTCCGTGGCCAAGTACGCCACATGATTCGCCACGCCCGCCTCGAATAGCTTGATGATGCCTGGATGTGAGGACAAGCGCGCGGCCGCCGCGTTGAGACGTTGCACGAGCGCGCCGACCTCGTCGGGCGTTGCGTCGACGTCGAAGACCTTCACTGCGGCTGTGACGTGCAGCACCTCATCCGAGGCAAGAAAGATCGGCCCGAGCGTGCCGACACCGATCTGATGCTGCACGTGATACGAACCGAGGAATGTGGGTAACTCGGCCAAGGACGCTCGTCTGGTCGTGCGCGTGAAAGGAATCGCTCCACGCCCAACCCACAGGTCGGGCCTACGGACAGTCGGGCCTACGGACAAACGATGGTCACGCGCACATCTCGCGCATTATAGCAGCTTGACAGGGTTCACAAGGCTCTGAGACATTAGCCTATCTGTGCCTTTGGATTCGAGCACGTCCGCTATCGCCCGCCGCGGCGTCGACATACGGGAGATGCCGTCGGTGCGGCGTCTGAACATCGATTATCTCTATCGCTTCGAACCGCTCGGACGCTTCTTCGCCGGGGATCCCTCGTCACCCGGCGCGTGGCAGGAGGCCATCGCGCGTGCACAGGCACACGCCCGGCCGCGCCAGGAGCTCGTCGCGATCGTCTCGGCGCAGCAGGCCGCGCGCGCGACACCGGCGCCCGCCCGCGACGCGTTGCAGAAACTGGTAGAGCCTACCAGCATTGCAATTGTCACGGGACAACAAGCGGGTCTCTTTGGAGGCCCGTTGTACACGCTGCTCAAAGCGATTGCCACCATCCGTCTGGCCGACGAGATCACGCGCACGCACGGGGTGCCCGCCGTGCCGTTCTTCTGGGTCGACTCGGACGACCACGACTGGGACGAGGTCAGTCGTTGCTCGATCCTCGATCGAGAGCTCGCGCTCCAGCACGTCGATGTGCCGAAGCCCGAGGGCGCTGGGATCTTACCGGTCGGCCAGGTCGTCTTGCCACAGGCGGTCGGCACGGCAATCGACGCCCTGGGCGTGCACCTGTCGTCGACCGAGTTCACCGACGCGCTCCTCGGCGATCTCTCGCGGATCTATCGCGCGGGCCGTGGCATGGCTGCGGCCTTTGCCGAATGGCTGGAGCGTCTGCTCGCGCCCCACGGCTTGGTGGTCCTCGACGCGGCCGATCCGGCGATCAAGCCGCTGGTCCGGCATGTCTTCGCGCGTGAGCTCGACACGAGCGGGCGCACGGCGGAGCTGGCCGCGCGCGCCGGGACCGGGCTCGAGACGCTTGGCTATCATGCCCAGGTCACGCCGCAAGCCGGGCAGCCCGCGCTCTTCCATCTTGGCCACGCGCGCCTGCCGATTCGGTACCGTGACGACACGTTCGCCATCGGTGAGACATCCCGCGCGAAAGCCGATCTCCTGGAAGAGATCAGCAACGAGCCCGCGCGCTTCAGCCCCAACGTGCTGCTGCGGCCGATCGTCCAAGACACGCTCCTGCCGACGGCCGCTTACATGGCCGGTCCGAGCGAGCTCGTCTATCTCGGCCAGCTCCGCGACGTCTACGCGCACTTCGACGTGCCCATGCCGCTCATCGTGCCGCGTCCGAGCGCCACCATCCTCGACTCCGCCGCAACACGCTTTCTGGCACGCCACACGCTCAATCTCGACGACCTTCGCGCGCAGGATGAATCGCTGCTCAATCGTCTGCTCGAAGGACAATTGCCGGCCACGGTGGAAGAAGGATTCTCGCGCGCGTCGGCCGCGCTGCAGGAGCGGCTGAACGAGTTGATCGGCGCCGTCCCCGCCGTCGATCCCACGCTCGAGGGCGCGGCGCGGACGACGCTCACGAAGATGGACCGGGAGCTGCAGACCCTGCACGCCAAGGTGATTCAAGCGGCCAAGCGCCGCGACGAAACGCTCCGCCGCCAGTTCATGCGAACACGCGCGCAGGCCTTTCCCGGCGCTCAGCCTCAGGAGCGTGCCCTTGGCTTCGTGTACTTCCTGAACCGCTATGGGCCAGCGCTCGTCGATCAGTTGCGGGCCGATCTGCCGCTCGATGCGCGCCAGCACTGGGTATTGACACCGTAGAAGGCGTCAGGCGTCAGG
>JBOGIN010000496.1:0-2746 GCA_050742275.1 Vicinamibacteraceae bacterium | reverse complement strand
GAAGACCAACTGTCCCGTCGCGTTCGCGGCGGTGAGCACGCCAATCACGAAGCCGCGCCGCTCGTCGAACCAACGCGTTGCCACCACGGCCGCGAGCACCATCGACGTGACGCCGGTGCCCGTGCCGACCAGCACGCCCCACAGCAGGGTCAGCTCCCACTGGGTCTGCGTCTTGGTCGTGAGCGCGACCGAAACGGCGAGCAGCGCGACCGCGCACAGGATGACGCGCCGCAGTCCCCAACGATCCATCAGCGCCGCGGCGAAGGGACCGATGAGCCCGAAGAGCGCGATGTTGATCGCCACCGCGGCAGAGATCACCGCGCGCGTCCAGCCGAACTCTTCTTCGAGCGACACGATGAGCACGCCGGGCGTCGCGCGGATGCCGGCCGTGACCAGTAAGATGAGAAAGGTGACGATGGCGATGATCCAGGCGTAATGTAGGCGCGAGCCCCGCATCGTTGCCTTATACCATATACGTGTGTGATGACACCCGTCGTGGACGCCGTCGTCCGCGCCGCCGATCACGAATGACGTTACCTCTCGCTCCCGGCGATCGCGCGGCGGTAACAGCCGCCACTCTCGTCGCCGCGCTTGTCATCGTCCAGCAAGTGGCAGGGCGCGCGCTGCGCGACGCGCTCTTCTTATCCGCGTACTCGGTCGGCGCGCTGCCTGGAATGATGGTTGTCTCCGCGCTGGTGTCCGTGTGCGGTGCGCTGGCGTTTGCGAGCGCGGGCGCTCGCCGCTCGCCGGCCCGTGTGCTGCGAGGCGTGTTGACGCTCTCGGCGCTGCTGTTCGCCGCTGAGTGGTCCTTCGCTGCCGAGCAGCCGCGTCTGGTTGCCGCCGCTGTCTACGTCCAGCTCGCATTGCTCGGGCCGGCGGTCATCTCCAGCTTCTGGTCGGTGGTGAACGAGCGGTTCGATCCGTACACGGCGCGTGTCGTGGGGCGCATCGGCACCGGCGCGTCGCTGGGCGGCGTCGCGGGGGGTGCGCTCGCCTGGGCGGGCGCACAAATGGTCTCCGTGCCGGCGCTCCTGCTTGGGCTGTCGGCGACCAATCTCGTCGCGCTCGTCGCTCTGCTGCGGCTCCGATCCGCGTCGACATCGGATCAGCGTGAGGCGGAGCCGCCGGGCGGCGTGTTCACGGGCGTGCGCTGGATCCGGGAGTTTCCCTACCTGCGCCAGCTCGCGGCCCTGGTCGCGTTGGGCGCGCTTTCCGATGCGCCGCTCGATTATCTGGTCAAAGTGGGTGCAGCAGACCGTTTCGCGAGCAGCCAAGAGCTGGCGAGCTTCTTCAGCATCTTCTATGCGTCCGTCGCGCTTCTCACGCTCGGTGTGCAGGCGACGATGACGCGACGCGCGCTGGAGCGCGTTGGACTCTCGGGCACCGTGGCGTTCCAGCCGGCCGTGGTGGCCCTGACCTCGGCGGTCGGTCTGGCGCTGCCGTCGCTGGCGGGGGCGATCGCAGCACGTGGATTGGGCGGCACGCTCCGCGACTCATTGTTCCGCTCCGGTTACGAGCTGTTCTACGCACCGCTCCCACCCTGGCGAAAGCGACGCACCAAGACGCTCGTCGACGTCGCGGCCGACAAGCTCGGCTCGCTGGTCGGCGCTGGCGTCCTGCTGCTGCTTGCGGCGCTGCCCTTCTTCTCGGCTCGCTGGCTCTGGTTGATCGCGCTGTCCGCAGCGATTGCCTCGTTGCTGCTTGCGCGCCGGCTCCACCACGGATACGTCGGCGCGCTCGAACAAAGCCTCCGTTCCGGGCTCGTTGCGCTTGGATCGGACGAGGTGGTGGATGCGACGACGCGGCTCACGATGACTCGCGCCGTGCTCGACCGGGAATCGCTGCTGAGGGAAATTCGCGCCCTGGAGCCGGAGCCGCGTGACGAACAGCGCGACACGCAGGCGGACTGGTTCCTGCGATTGGCCGCGGAGCTGCGCTCCGACCGACCGGAGCGTATTCGGCGCGCGCTGGCCAAGGCGCCGTCACCGCCCGGCCCGGAGCTCGTCGGGTTGCTCATCCCGCTGCTCGGCCGCGACGAGCTGTTTCCTCAAGTCTTGCGGGCCTTGCGGAGCGCCGCGCAACGCGCCATGGGCCAGCTCGTCGACGCACTGGTGGACGCCGCCCAGCCGGCAACGGTACGCCAGCGCATCCCACGTGTGCTCAAGGCGTGCCCAACCGCTCGCGGCGTGGACGGTCTCCTGCTCGGCCTCCGCGATTCCGACTTTCCCGTTCGCCGCGCGTCCGGTCTCGTCTTGGCGTGGCTCGTGGAGCGACACGTCGAACTCGGCGTCGCCGCGCAACACGTGCATGCCGCCGTTGCGACGGAGCTGAGCACGCCTGTTGCCGACCGCGAAGCGCAACTCGATCACATCTTCGTGCTCCTTTCGGCCGTCGGCCGGCGCGAGCCGCTGCGGGTCAGCCGGTGGGCGCTCCGCAGCGACGATCTGCGGCTCAGGGGCACGGCGCTCGAATACCTCGAGCAGGTGCTCCCGGACGCCGTGCGCCAGCCCCTGTTGGATCGTCTCGGGACCGTGCGATCGGTCTCGCAACCGCGGCGCGAGCTCGATGAGGTCGAAGAGGAGCTGCGCCGCTCGGCCGTCTCGCTACCGCGTGCCGTGATCGCCGGCCGCCGGCGCGCGCGGTCCTAGCCTCGACACGCGATCTAAAGACCGCGCGCTACGTACATCGAGTTCGTTTGTAGCGCGCGGCCTTCAGGCCGCGCGAGCGCGAGGGCGGGTCTGAAGAC
>JBOGIN010000495.1:0-6361 GCA_050742275.1 Vicinamibacteraceae bacterium | reverse complement strand
GCGTCCGGTAGTAAAGACGACAATCGTGGCGCCAGCCGCGACGAGCCCCGGCGTGGACTCTTGGTCGTACCCCGGCCCTTGCATCAAGTGCAAGCCGCGCCCCGTGGGTGGCTCCGCGTAACCGGTGACCCCTTCGACACGCGTGGCGCCCGCCTTGGCAATCGCGCCCAGCGATTTGATCGTGATGTTGAGAAGGCCGCCCGCGACGTTGCCCGGGCTGGGATTCTCGCCCAGAATCGTGCCGAACCGCGCGGCGAAGTCCTTGTACCAGTCGACCATGGCGTAGACAGCGCGCCCTGTCTCGGCGTCCTTGGCGCGCTGGGCAAAGATGTGCTCCGCGCCACAGAACTCCGGCACCTCCGTGATGAGCACCGTGCCGCCGCATCGCACGAGCAAGTCGGCGCCGTGCCCGAGGCTTGGATTGGCCGAGAGGCCCGAAAAGCCATCCGACCCGCCGCACTTGACGCCCAACACGAGCTCGCTCACGGAGACGTCGGTCCGCACGTGCTGGTTGACGACCGGCAACATGGCTTCGACCGCCTCGAGCCCGCGGCGCACCGTGGCTTCGGTGCCGCCGGCCTCCTGAATGCCGATGCGCACGACCGGCTTGTTCAGCAGCCGGCCGTGGTCACCGAGATACCGCTCCAGCACCGTGTGGTTCGTCTTCTCGCATCCAAGCCCGACGAACACCACGCCGCCCACGTTGGGATGATCCGCGTAGTTCGACAGCGCCCGCAGCAGGATGTCGAGATTCGTCCCGTCGGAGCAGCCGCATCCCTTGTTGTGCGGAATGGCCACGACGCCGTCGACGTTCGGAAACGCCTCGCGCGTGTAGAGGGTGAATTCGGCGATGGTCGCAATCTGCGACGCCTCGTGGCTCGCGCACATGCTCGTCGGCACGATGAGCACCCAGTTCCGCGTCCCGACGCGACCGTCCGCGCGACGAACGCCTCGAAACGTGGGGCGCTCCTTCTCCGCCACGTACTCCGGCGCCGGTGTCGACAGGTTGGGATCGAGATCGCGCACGACCGGGACCTCGTTCGACATGTTCAGGTGTGTGACCCAGGCCCCGAGGGCAATCCCCCTGGACGTGCCAATCGGCTCCCCGTACTGGCGCACGAGCGCGCCGGTAGGAATCTCCCGCAGCGCGAACCGATGTCCCGCTGGCACGGCCTGCTCGATCTCGATGACCTGCCCGTCCGCGGTCACGCGCGTGCCAGCGGGCACGTCCCGCTTGACCACCGCCACGTTGTCGCGCGGATCGACCTGGATGGCGTACGCGCTGACGAGAGGGACTTCTGTGCCAAGGTGGTTCATGTGCACGCCTTCTATGGTACCGCGCGTTCGCCGACTGCGCCGTCAGGACGCCTCGGCGAGGCCTCCCTCGTCGCGGTGTCCCACCAACCTCGCTCCTTCAAGGCCATGAACCGCTCGACGGTCTCTGCGATGCCGTCCCGCAGCGAGGTGCTGGGCACGTCGCCGACCGTGCGGCGGAGCGCGGAATCGGAGAGCTGCGGTGGAATGGGGATTGGAGCGCCTTCGACGTCGATGCGGCCACGTGCGCTCGGCAGGGCCTCCTCGACGAGCTGCACGAAGCGCGCCACCTGGGCCGTCTCGCCGTGCACGTTGAAGACGTGCGCCCCTTCCGGGGCGCGATCGGCACAGGCGACGAAGATCTCGGCCGCGTCCCGCACGTAGACGAAGTCGGTGTCGCCGCTGAAGCGAATGCGGAACGGGCGGCCGAGCACGGCGTGGCGGATTGCTTCGGTGGGATCACTCGTCACGCCCGTATCGCGCCCCACACCGTAGACGGCGAGCGGCCGGAGGCCGACGCTCGAGAGGCCGTGGTCGAGATGGTACACGCGCGCGTTTCCTTCGTTGGTCCGCTTGAACCACCCATAATGCGTGGTGGGCTCACCGCCGCCCTCCTCATCGACCGGCCCCTCCCCATCGTCTCCCACGCCGATCACCGCGGCCGAGCTCGCGTAGACCACGCGCTCGATGCCGAGCGTTCGCGCCGCCTCGAACACGTGCAGCGTCCCCACGACGTTGATCATCGCGCCGAGCACCGGGTTGGCCCTGCAGGTGGGCACCTGCACGCCCGCCAGATGAATGACCCGCCGCGCGCCGGAGGCGGCCAGCGCGCGGTGGACCGCAGCACTGTCGGTGATGTCGCCGTTGACGAAGTCCACCGCCGCGAGCGCCTCGGTCGTCAGGATGGCTTCGAGGCGTGAGCGGTCCGCTCCCATGTCGAAGACAATCGGCGTGTCGCCGCGCTGGACGAGGGTTCGAACGATCCAGGCGCCAATACACCCCAAGGCGCCAGTCACGAAGTAGCGTTCGCTCATTGGTCTAGCCAGTTTCGCATAAATTGCGCGTCTCCAACAAACCAGATCGGCGGATCTCTCGCCTTCAGCTTAACATCAGCGTGGTGGGCGTGTACTCCCCTAACGTGTTGACTTGCGCCACGTTGGTGCGTAGAGTCGGATTTTACGTGTTGAAGGTGTGTCTGCCTGAAGGCATTGCCCGCCATGACTGGTTACACCACGCCGAAAGGTTAATCTTGAACGCCAGGCGCCGTACGGCGCCGCGTTTCCCGCTTGGGCGCGTCCCGCTTCGCTGAACGCGGGCGAACGTGCGCAAGCCGTGAAGAGGGAGGAGGCAAAAGCTCCATGCCGAGAGGACTCACCACGTCCGTCGGCGGCGCCGGAATGGCGCTCGCACTCACGCTCCTGGCGGTCTGGCCAACGACCGTCCAGGCCCAAGCCATAAAAGGATCCCTCGTCGGCACGGTCACCGATTCGACCGGCGCCGCGCTCCCCGGCGTCACCGTGCTGGTCACCGAGACTCAAACGAACCGCCCAACAACCGTCGTGACCAATTCGTCCGGTCTCTACACCGTGCCGAACATTGCCAACGGTGTGTATCGCGTCGAAGCGGAGCTGGAGGGCTTCAGGAAGACGGTGCGTGACAACGTCCGTGTGGACGTCAACACGACCGTTCGCGTCGATCTCGTGTTGGAGATCGGCGAGCTGACCGAGTCGGTCACCGTCGCGAGCGAGCCACCGCTGCTACAGACGGACCGCACCGACACGGGGCGGATCATCGAGTCCCGGCAGGTTCAACAGCTCCCGCTCGGCTTCAACCGCAACTTCCAGGGCTTGTGGGTCACGGTGCCCGGCTCGTCGCGCCCCACGCGACCGCACTCCGAGTTCTTCAATCCGCAGGACAGCCTCGAAGCGAAGATCAACGGCCAGTCACGCATGTCGAACAACGTCCAGATCGAGGGCGTCGACAACAATCAACGCACCGGGCTCCTGACCGTGCTCATCCCCTCGCCGGAGGCCATTGAAACCGTGGGCGTATCGACGAGCAACTTCGACGCGGAGCTGGGACGCGCCGGCGGGGCCGTCACGTCGGTGACGCTGAAGTCCGGCACGAATCAATTGAGCGGCAGCGCGTTCTGGTTCGGCAAGAGCGAGGCCATGAACGCCAAGCCGTACTTCGCGGAAACCAAGGCGCCCACGACCTACAATCAATTTGGCTTCACGCTCGGTGGGCCAATCGTGCAGAACCGTCTCTTCTACTTCGGCGACTATCAGCGCACGAACGACGACCTCGGCAAGGTGCATCGTCTCGTCGTGCCGCCCGCCGAGTGGCGCAACGGTGACTTCAGCAGCGCGCCCACGACCATCTACGACCCGGCCACGGGCCATCCGGACGCCAGCGGGCGGGCGTCGTTTGCCGGCAATCGCATTCCGCAGTCGCGCATCAGCCCGATCGCGCGGCGCCTGTTGGAGCTCGTGCCGGCGCCCAATCTCGACGCCGAGCCCGGTCAGATCAACTACGAGGCGACGACGGCGCGCGAGAAGCGGACCGACAACTTCGACACGAAGATCAACTACCAGGCGACCGACGCAGACCAGATCGCGGGGCGTCTCAGCTTCATGCGGCCGGAGATTTTCGATCCGTCGCCCGCCGACTACGCGCTCTTCGGCGGGCCGTCGAACGACGGCTTCAACGCGGAAGGAAGCAATACGACCTGGAGCACGACGTTCAACTGGACCCGCTCCTGGTCGAACACGCTCGTCATGGACACACGCGTCGGCGTCAGCCACTACCACAACGTCGCCAACGCGCTCGGACAGGGTCTCCGCTCGTCGGAGGAGCTGGGGATCACCGGCGCCAATCTCGATGACTATACGAGCGGGCTCACCTCGATCGATGTCGACGGGTACGACGACCCGATGCTCGGCTTCGGCGGCTCGCTGCCCTGGGATCGATCCGAGCGCACGATTCAGATCGCCTCGACGCTCACGAAGCTCTGGGGGAACCACTCCGTCAAGTTCGGCGCGGACTATCGATACAACCGCGACTTCCTGCTGCAGACGCAGGACAACGGCGGGCCGCGGGGCATCTACCGATTCGAGGGCGCCGGCACGGCCATCCCCACCGATCAAGCCGCCATCGACGGCGTGGCGAATGCGCTCGCCTCCCTCCTGCTGGATCAACCGAACAGCATCGGTCGCGACAACCGCGTCATCGACCCGGTGATGATTCACCAGGCGTTCTTCTCGTTCATCCACGACAAATGGCAGATCACGCCGCGGATCACGCTCGACCTCGGCCTCCGTCACGAGTTCTACACGCCCTTCTCTGCCGAAGAGCCCGGTGGGTTGTCGAACTTCGACCCCGAGACCAACACGCTGCGCGTGGCCGGCTTCGGCGACGTGCCGATGGACCTCGGCGTGGAGAAGACCTATACGAACTTCAATCCTCGCGTGGGCCTGTCCTACCGTATCGACGATCGGACCGTCGCGCGCGCCGGCTACGGCGCCACGACGATTCCGTTCCCCGACAACAAGTACGCGTGGGACAACTTCCCGGTGAAGCAGAACAACCAGCTCTCGGCGCCCAACGACTTCCAGACGCCCGGCCTCCGGATGGCGGATGGGTTCCCGGCGCCGCTCACCGCCGACATTCCCGAGGATGGGATCATCGACGCCAGTGACGCGGCGCTGCTGGACCAGGGCTACAACGTGGTGCCGCTCGACCTCGAGGAAGCGACGCTGCACACCTGGAACATCGCGTTCCAGCGCGAGATCGCGTGGGGCTTCGTTGGAGAAGTCGCCTATGTCGGGAACTACGGCGACGGCGTGCTGGCGCGCCTCCAGGCCAACGCAGGCATGGTGCTCGGGGCCGAGGACGCTGGACGGCCGTACTTCGGGCCGTTCGGCCGGACCGCGGAGTCGCGCCTCTGGGTGCCCACGACGACCCGGTACGACGGCTTGCAGGTGAAGCTGGACCGCCGCTTCAGCAACGGCTTTCTCATGACGAATTCGTACACGCTCAGCAAGTCGACCGATTACACGACCGACAACGGCTTCATCGGCACGCCGGCGGATCGCGAACGGAGCAAGGGCCCGTCCGGTTTCGACCGCCGCCATGTCTACAGCGCCAGCTTCGTCTACGAGCTGCCCTTCGGGCGTGACGACCAAGGCCTGGCGCGATGGCTGGTCGGCGGATGGCAGCTGGCGGGCCTGTTCACCGCCATGAGCGGCACGCCGGTCGACATCACCATGAGCGACGCGACGCTGGGCGCCCCCGGCAACACGCAGCGGCCGAACATGGTGGCCGAGCCGCAGATCATCGGCGACATCGGCCCCGAGCAGCAATACTTCGATCCGACGGCGTTCGAGGCCCCGCCTGCCGCGACGTGGGGCAACCTTACGCGCAATGCCAGCGGCCTGACCGGCCCCGCGTACGTCAACCTCGACCTCACGCTCGCCAAGCGGTTCGCCTTCGGCACACGCTTCCTGGAGCTCCGCATCGACTCGTTCAACGTGACCAACTCGCCGCACTTCGACAACCCCGCGGGCGCCTTTGGCGACGCGGACTTCGGCCAGGTCACGGGCGCCTTCGGTGAGCGACAGTTCCAGCTTGGGGCGAAGTTCGTGTTCTAGAAGAAAGGGATCAAGGGATCTAGGGATCAAGGGATCTAGGGATCTAGGGGTCTAGGGATTGCGTCGATCCCTTGACCCCTTGCCCCTTATTCCCTGACCCCTGACTCCCGCTTCCCACCGCCTGAATCCCGAATCCCGAATCCTGAATCCCGTTTCCTGTTTCCTGTTTCCCGATCCTGCTGTGCTTGACACCTATGCTCTGCTCTTCTATTGTTCCGCCGCACTAGCTCGAGCACCCGGCTTACCGATCCCTCAACCTGGAGGTCTCCGTGTGTACGAAGCGGCAGAAGTCCACGCGACGGGCGACGCTGCTCCTGGCGTTCGCCGCTCTCCTCGTCCCCCAGCTCGCGTCGAGCCAAGCACTGTACGGGAGCGTCACAGGCGTGGTTAGAGACACG
>JBOGIN010000494.1:0-3626 GCA_050742275.1 Vicinamibacteraceae bacterium | reverse complement strand
GTGCTGCCAAGGCCACCGCGATAGAAGTGGAAGCACACGTTGGGGTGGCGCGCCAGCAGGGACATGGGAACCGAGGTATCCACGATCCGCTCCGCGATCATCAACGTCGTCAGACGGAGTCCGAAGGGATTGTCATGAGCGCCGGCATGCCAGATCGACACCTTTTCCGCTTTCCACGTTTCCACCGGTCCGACGGTGACCGCCTGCTGCGGAACCAGACACAGATTGCCGTTGCCCGACGTCCGTGCGTTCTGCAGGAGCGTGAGGGGATGGAGATCGACGACGCGGGTCGAGAGCGCGAGATACTCCTCGGGCGACGGCGGCTCGTCCTGATATCGGCCGGTGCGGGGAAACGGGTCATTGAAGGCCCAGTGCTTCGCTTCCCCCTGCCCGCCCTGCATCACGGCGCAGTGGATTTGGTCGAAGCTCCGACGGTAGTCGGCAGGCTGACTGGTGGGGAAATGGATGTTCTCCGGCGGCATGGCGAGCCGTTTGTCGATCCGATTGAAGCACCGCTCCAGATTGGTTCGCGCGAAGGACAGCGGATGCGACGATGGCACGACCTGCCCGTCGATCACCCACTCGTCCATCGCCCAGAAGTGCGCGTCGCGCAGGCTGAGCCCCAGCTCGTTGACCAGGCGCGCCACGAGCGGGAGCTGCTCGGTCGGTCCGATCGGACCGCAGATGCCCACGGGGCGGTCGGGCGTCGAGCGCGACCAGGCCGAGACGTACTCGAGCGCTTCCGCCAGATAGAACTCTTCGAGGGTGTCGTAGAGCGCGATCTGAAATCCCTCGCGCGCCAGGCCCGTCAACCGCTCGGGGCTGAGACGCGCGGCCTCCTTCAAGATCGCCTCATCGAGCGTCGTATAGTCCCACCAGCCGCGCGCGACCTTGCTTGGAGGCCTCATGGCGCAATCGCGGTCGATGGAGGCCTAAAAGCTTTCATTAAATCCAGACTATACAGGGGATCTGTCCCTGTCAAGACGGCTATGGATGGGCGGTCGATTCACGGACGACGAGATCTGGCTCCACCTTGACGTACTCGGGCGTGAACGGTGTCTTGCTCAATGACGCCTGAACCGCGTTCATCAACAGCTTGACACCCATCGCGCCCAAGTCGGACATCGGCTGGCGGATGGTCGTGAGAGGCGGATTGTAGCAACCGGCCATCGACACGTCGTCGAAGCCAATGACGGAACAGTCCTCGGGCACGCGTCGGGACGCGTTGTTGAGCGCCCGAATCACGCCAAAGGCCGTGATATCGTCGAAGGCCAGCACCGCCGTGAACGGCCTGCGCCGGCGCAAGAGCTCCTGCGCGAGCTCGAAGCCACTCTCGTAGCTGGAGGTGGGCGCCTTCACTTCGAGGACCAGCGTCGGGTCAATCGCGAGCCCGACCTCCTGGGCATACGTGAGCACACCGTTCCAGCGGTCGCCGCTGTCGACAATGATCTTCGGGCCAGTGATGAACGCGATCTGCCGGTGTCCGAGCTCATGGAGGTGTTGCAAGGCGAGGCGCCCCCCGGCTTCGTTGTTGACGACGACGGTGCTCATTCGATCCTGGCGAAAGTTGCGGCCAATGATGACCGTCGGCAGCACCCGTTTCCGCAAGACCGCCAAGACGTCGATCTCGAGCGACAGCGAGTTGGCGACCGCAATCAGACCTTCCACTCGCCGCGCGAGCAGCATCTCCATGTCGTGCTCGAACCGCTTTCGGTCGTTCTGCGTGTCGGCCAGAACGACCAGATAGGGCGATTCGTCGAGGCCATCTTCGATGCCCTTGAGGATGTTCGCGCAGTACGGATCCGAGATATCGAAGACCATCACCCCGAGGGTATGACTGCGATTGCTTCGAAGGGAGCGCGCATACGGATTGGGATGGTAATTGAGCTTCTGCGCCGCGCTCTTGATCAGGTTCTTCGTTCGCGCCGGAATGTATTGCGCCAGGGGGGCGTCATTCAACACGATGGAAACCGTCGTTGGAGCGAACCCACTCTCCCGTGCCACGTCTTTGATGGTTACCATTCCACTGTCTTCCTCGCCGTGCCTACGCCAACCGGATTAACCCTGAGACTGAACTAATATATTAAAAGCATTCATGTTATGTCTCCATCCGCGCGGCGCGCCGTGCCCCAACCGTGCTCTCAGGAGTCGAGGTCGAGAAAATGACCGCTGAATCGAGACAGATCCAATCGCGAAGCGTGTCTCGGAGACGTTCTCGTGCGCTCCGCGACCATGCGCGGCGAGCAGGCTTCATGCTCTGTCTCCTGCTCGCCGGGGCCCCGTCCGACGCGCGCGGTATCGCGCAACCATCCCGCGGCTTCCGCGCGGGGGCCGCCATGAGCAACGTCACGCCTTGGCTCGGGCTGTCGATCAACGGCGGTATGCAGGATCGCAAGGTCGAGCACATCCACGACGAGCTCCACGCCAGGGCCCTCGTGCTGGACGATGGCGCGACCCGCCTCGCGATGGTCGTGGTGGACAGTTGCATGATTCCCCGGTCGGTGTTCGACGAAGCGAAGCGGCGCGTCCACGCCTCCACCGGGATTCCCGTGGCGAACCTGCTGATGTCGGCGACGCATACGCATTCCGCGCCGACAGCGGGCCCCGTGTTCCAGAGTGAGCCGGACCGGAAGTACCTCGAGCTCCTGACCGTCCGCATCGCAGACGCGGTGCGGCGGGCGGTCAACAACGTGGAGCCCGCCGAGATCGCGTGGGGTGTGGGGCGCGTGCCGGGTCAGGTGTTCAACCGCCGCTGGAAGATGCGCCCCGGCACGATCCCGCCGAATCCGTTCGGCGAGCAGGATCTCGTCCAGATGAACCCGCCGGTGGAAAGCTCGGATCTCGTGGAGCCGGCCGGTCCCACCGACCCGGATCTGACCATCATCTCGGTGCGCGCTCTCGACGGCCGCCCCATCGCGCTTTTTGCGAACTACTCGCTGCACTACGTGGGGGGCACGGGAGAAAATCATGCCTCCGCCGATTATTTCGGCATGTTCGCCCGCCGGATGGAAGAGCTGCTTCGACCCAGCGCGCCGACGCGGCGCGACGGCACGCCGGAGCCCCCTCCGTTTGTCGCCGCCCTGTCGAACGGGACGAGCGGAAACATCAACAATGTCGACTTTCGGCAGGAGCGGCCGTCGACGAAGCCCTACGTTCAGATGCAGCGCGTTGCGCACGACGTCGCAGACGAGGCGATGCGGGTCTACGAGATGCTCGAGCACGAGCGGGGCGTCGGCGTGGACGCCCGCACGACCGAGTTGACCCTGGGGGTTCGCCTGCCGAGCGCCGAGGATCTGGACCGCGCCCGTCGGATCGTCGCGCAGGCCGATGGACCGAACATGCAAGCGCGCGAGGAAATCTACGCCCGCGAGACGTTGTTCCTGAGCGAGTATCCTGCCCGCGTGCCCGTGATCCTCCAGGCGCTGCGCATCGGCACTCTCGTGATCGGCGCCATCCCGTGCGAGGTGTTCGTCGAGATCGGGCTGGAGCTCAAAAAGAAGAGTCCGTTCCCGCACACGTTCACGACCTCCCTCGCCAACGGCTACAACGGCTATCTGCCCCCGCCGGAGCATCACGAGCTCGGCGGCTACGAGACCTGGCGAGCGAGATCCAGCTATCTCGAGACC
>JBOGIN010000493.1:0-3173 GCA_050742275.1 Vicinamibacteraceae bacterium | reverse complement strand
TTGCCGAACAACCGAGACAGGCGGAGGGCCATCTCAGGGCTGACGGCGCGCCGCCCACGTAGCAACTCGTTAATGGACTGGCGGGAAACCCCTAACGCTTCGGCCAGCCCCGCGACCGTCAGACCGTAGTCAGGGAGGAAATCCTCCTTCAGCATCTCCCCGGGGTGGGTTGGCCGACGCTTCAGCCGCCGCGTATTAGGAATGCTCATCATGCACCTCAATGGTAATCGCAGACTTCGACGTCATAGGCATCGCCATCGACGAACCGGAAACAGACACGCCACTGGTCGTTGACCCCTATGGCGTGCTGGCCTTTCCGGTCGCCTCGGAGAGCGTGGAGCCGGTTCCCGGGCGGAGTCTTCAAGTCGTAGAGCCGAGTTGCGAGGTCCACGTACTCAAGCTTGCGGACGGCCCGACGAGTCACATCCGGGGGGAATCCCCGCGCCGATCCCTTCGCGAACAACTCGGCCGTCCGCTTGTCCGCGAAGGTCTTGATCATCGCTCAACGGTAACGCGTCACGTGACGCTTGTCAATACCCAACGACCACCTACCCGTCCCGCGGCTCCGCCGGATGTGCGCGCGTACGTCACGGGCGCCCCGTTCAGCAGCCGTAGCCACCCCAGATCGGTCGTCCGGAGTAACTAATCGCACCTTCATGTGCAGCGACGTCACCGCTTGTTAGACGGATAACGGATAATTGATTCGAACTCCCAAGGGTGCTGACGCTCCGGGCCTGCGCCAGTCGCTCCGGGCCTGCGCCAGTCACCGTAAACAGCTAGCCTAAGCCCAAAATAAGCGTGTTGTGGTGACAGCATTGTCGCGGTCACCAGTGCGGGTTGAATTGACGCCGTTGAGCCCCAGCCGGCGGCGAAATCGAACAGGCGGTGGGACGTTGGGCCCGCGTCGAGCGGGGGAAAGAGCGGTTGAGCCAGAGGGAGAGACACGTCTGCGAGCATCGCCAGGAAACGATGTCAAAAGCGTTCGGGGGAACGGCTTCAAGCGAGCGTCGTTCACGTGAAGACCATGCGTTCGAGAGTGCACCAGGCGCCGAACAGCCGATCCAACGTGGGCTGGTAGCCGAGTAGGCGAATCGTGATGCCGCGCGAGCGGCGCACCACGCGACAGGGGATGAGGATGACGCTGTGCACGAAGCAGCGGAACTCCATGCGCAGATACCGGGCGCGTTCGCTCTTGTGATGCATCATCAAGGCGAACCACGTCTTGAGGTTCCAGGCCAGGGCGGCGATCACCATGTAGGCCCAGTTGCTGACCAGGTCATAGAGCGGCACGCGCAGCGCGTTGACGCCGTTCTTGAGCTGCTCGATCACGTTCTCCTGATCGCAGCGTTGGTTCGCACAGTAGACCACCTCAGCCGCGCTCAGGTCGGTGCGCGTCGTGATGTAGAAGAAGTAGCGAATATCGTCGAGCAGCACGTTCTCGCCCTTCATGCGGCTGATGTTCTTGCGCACGACGACGACGCGATAGAGCCGGCGGCAGTGGCCGGGCTGGTACTCGAACTCCGCCACCTCTTCGTGGTTGAGCCGCAGGTTGAGATACTCCCGTTCCTTGACGATGCGCGCCTTCTCATGGGGCTGATCGCGCTCGCGCTTCTGATCCGTGAGCGGCACGTACGCCGGCAAGCGCTCCAGCTCCTGCCAAGCCTGCTCGGGCAGTGCCTCCGCCCGGCTGCGCAGCGCCGCGATGTTGTCCGTGCCGAAGACGAAATCGACGCGCTCCGCCCAGCGGTCGAAGTTCCGGGTCAACGCAAAGTCCGTGTCCCCACGCACACAGATGCGCGGTGCGTACGGCTCGACTTGCTCGATCGCCGCGTCGATCCAGCGGGCCGCGTCCGTGTGGCTCGGCGCATTGCCCGGACGGTTGACCAGGTAGAGCACCTCCTTGGTGTTCGCCAGCGACACGATCAGCGGCGCGTAACACCAGATGCCCTTGTACGAGATATCCATGCCCGCTTTCCGTTCGCCGTACGTCGGCGCGAGCGTGCCGTCCGCGTCGATATAGGCGATGGGACCCAGGAAATCGCGGCCCCGACCCTGCCACAGCTTGGGCCGCACCGCATTGATGCAATCCATAAGCGTGACGACGTCCGCTTCGCTGAAGCGCCGGCAGAAGTCGCCCGCCGTGGTCGGGTCCGGGATCAGCTCCGCGCCCAGCGCATTCATGTACGCCACGTCGTGGCGCAGCCGCTCGATGTCCTCGAGGCGCGTGCCCCCCCACATCACGTTGTACGCGAGATTGAGCACGTGATCCGATTCGTGATACGGCAGATGCACCTTCAGCAAACGCAAACGTTCGTCGATCTCCTTCGCCAGCCCCAGCTTCGTCGCCAGCCGGTGCACCGCCGCGATCCCGCCGTAGCTCATGGCGTCCGTGTTCGCCCCGATTTCGTAGTGCACCTTGCCCGAACTGAACATCGGGTCCGGCCGCGCCTTCCAGCGCCCCGCCCGCTGGTGCCGTTTCGTTACCTTCCTCTTACGCGAGACACTGTTCCTTCGGCTCTGGTTGCGCGAAATTCTCTTCACCGGAAAGGCTCTCCTGGTTGGAGTGGTGATTTCTTGCTCGAAACCCACAACTCCAATCAGGATAAGCCTTTCCGGTTTCAGTTTGATGAGGTGCCTGTAACGATCACGCTTGCTCGAGGCCTAAGTGTAACCGAGGCGGACGGAGGTGAAACCATGCCCAGAGCTGAGCGGCCGAAGTCGTCCCGAGAGAAGGTCCGAGCCGACCGGCGTTGGTCGGGGTCACCGCGGCCTGCGCGGCAGCCACCGAGGTACACGCTCCTTGTACTCGGTATACGCGGCGCCGAAACGACGTTCCAGCCCCGGTTCCTCGGAGACCAAGAAGTAGACGTGGTTCACAGGAATGAACAGTGCAACCCAACCGGCCAGTAGCGCCGAGCCGAAGAACAGGGCCTCACCCAAGAGCATCGCAGCGACCCCGCTGATCATTGGGTTACGTACGTAGCGGTACAGCCCTACGGCCACCAGACGTTGTGTCGGATCCCATGGCGCGAGCGTGCCTCGCCCAATGCGAGCAAAGAGTACGAGGCACCAGACGAAAAGACCGAGGCCGGCAACGAACACGACGACTCCAACGACCTGCCCGACCGGAGCGAGAGACGTTTCCGTCCACCGCAAGTCCCACGCTGCCAACG
>JBOGIN010000492.1:0-2357 GCA_050742275.1 Vicinamibacteraceae bacterium | reverse complement strand
CGCCGGCGCCGGCCGCAGCGTCAACGGCCGCCCGTTGAGATCGCGAGACGACGTGCCAACGAAAGCGACCTGCACCGTATGACCAGGCTGCTCAGGTTCCGCCTCAGCGTCATGATGTTTCTCCAGTTCTTCGTCTGGGGAGCGTGGTACGCGACGGCGGGCAACTACATGGCGCGCGTCGGCATGGCCGACGCCATCTACTGGGCCTACACCGCGAGCCCCATTGGCTCCATCGTCTCGCCGTTCTTTCTCGGCTTGATCGCTGATCGCTTCTTCCCCGTCCAGAAGGTCCTGGCCGTCATGCACCTGCTGAGCGGCCTGTTCGTGCTCGTCGCGCCGCTGGCGGCTGGCAGCTGGCTGTTCTCCACGCCGCTCTTCCTCGCGCTCCTGTTGCTCCACATGCTCTGCTACATGCCAACGGTGGGTCTGGCCACCGCGATGGCGTTTCACGGCCTGCAGGGGCGGGAACCGGAGTTTCCGTGGATCCGCATGTTCGGGACGATCGGCTGGATTGCGGCAGGGTTCCTGGTGAGCTTCGTCCTCCATGCCGACGCCACCGCCGTGCCCATGCAAGTCGCCGGGATAGCCGGAATGGTGCTGGGTCTCTATTGCTTCACGCTCCCCGCAGTTCCCCCGCCGGCGGCTGGAAGGAAAGTCTCGGTGAAGGACGTGCTGGACATGGGCGCATTGGCTCGGCTCGCAGATCGCCCGTTCATCGTCTTTCTCGTCAGCTTGTTGCTGACTAGCATTCCGCTGGCCACGTATTACGCCTATGCCCCCGTCTATCTCAGCGCCGCGTCGATTGCCGATCCGGCGTTCAAGATGACGTTCGGCCAGATGGCCGAGGTGCTCTTTCTTCTGTTACTGCCGTTCGCGTTCACGAGGCTGGGTGTCAAGTGGGTCTTGCTCGCAGGCATGTTGGCGTGGGTCGTCCGGTACGGGCTCTTCGCCGCCGCCGCGCCCGGGGCCGTGGCATGGATGATACTGATCGGCATCGTCCTACACGGTATCTGTTACGACTTCGTTTACGTCGCAGGCCAGGTCTACATCGATAAGAAAGCGACACGAGATATTCGCGCGAGGGCGCAAGGGTTGTTCGTTCTAGTTACATATGGTATAGGTCAAGGGTTGGGCACATTGGTCGCTGGATGGCTATTCAATAGCATGATGACAGGCGATGCTCGGCAGGACCTTGACGCATGGCAGACGTTCTGGATCATCCCTGTTGCCTTTGCTTCTGTCGTCACACTCGTCTTTGGCCTGCTGTTTCGAGATGAAGTTCGCGTAACCGAGCAGCAAGGCGCGGTGGCGCTCGCGAAGTAGCCTCGCGGCACCGGAGATCGCTCACGGTCGTGGCGTGTGCCGCAAGCGACGGTGAGCAGTGCGGGCTGTCGAATGGTTGGACGGCTCCGTTGGTGGTGAGAGATATACAATAGTCGGTTGCAAACAATGACAGTCAGGCGTGCAGCGTTGAAAGTCAGCACAGAGGATGGTGGGCGGGATGCCGCTCAGCTCCGAGCGTTCAACTTGGAGCGGGTGCTCGGCGTGGCGATGGACCGCGATGGACCATTTACCCGGGCCGTGGTCAGCGAGGTCACCGGCCTCTCGGCGCCGACGGTCGGAAGTCTCTCGTCACACTTGATCCGTAGTGGCTTGGTGCGGGATCTCGGCGCCGGACCGTCGCGCGGGGGCCGCCGTCCGTCGTTCATGGAGTTCAATGCGCGGCACGGGTTCGTGGCTGGTATCGATCTGGCGATTACCCAGACCCGGCTCGCGGTTGCCGACCTGCGTGGCGAGTTGGTGAGCGAGCGGCTCATCCCCACACCGAAAGAGCGGGGCCCGGTCGCGCTGCTCTCCCGTATCGGCAAGGAGATGCGCGCCTTACTACGCGATCACGGCGTGCCGGTCGGGCGGCTGCTCGCGGTCGCGGCAGGCGCACCGGGTGCGGTCGATCCGAAGCGAGGCATGGTGGTCGATCTCGCACCCAACCTCAAAGGCTGGTCGCGCGTGCCGATGGCAACCATTCTGCGTCGCGCGTTGGCGGCGCCAGTGGTGGTCGAGAACGACGTGAATCTCGCCATTCTCGGGGAGCGGTGGCGCGGCGCGGCCCGTGGACACGACACGTGTGCCTTTCTCGCCGCCGGCACCGGCATCGGCGCCGGCATCATTGTCAACGGCGAGCTGCACCACGGCCATCACTTCCTCGCCGGCGAGGTCGCGCTCATGTGCATGGGGCGCGACTACGTCGAGAAGGACTTTGGCTCACGCGGCTGCCTTGAAACGCTTGCCGGCCGTTCGGCGCTCGCGGCGCGCTGGTCGGGTTCCAAGGCCGGTGATAAGCAGGACCAGCTCGGCGA
>JBOGIN010000491.1:0-5531 GCA_050742275.1 Vicinamibacteraceae bacterium | reverse complement strand
GTGCACAGAAGGGCCTGGGGCCGGGCGCGCGGCGCCCGGTCGTGTCATGGCGTAACCCACGCGCAGGCAATGAGTTCACGCGAGGTCGCGTCGGTCGAGACACAGAGCGACTGCTGTCAACGTGCGTGTCAGCGTTCATGTCAACATCGCCTCCCGTGATATCGGTCGCGTTAGTTGACTGGGCAGCGGGCACGGTAGCGCTCCATAGACGGCGTACCGATAGGGCATCCCGTGGGTCTCGAACCCGAGGTGCGAGAGGGGGACGACGCCACGTGCGGCTGGCAGCGCGTCGAGGTCGACGAGGGCGCGATAGCGGTGGGCCGGACTGAGTCGATGCCACGCGGCGTACACCCGGTCGTAGGCCGAGTCCTGGAACCGGGTCCGATCGAGACGGTGTTGGTCGAGGTCGGCGAGACTGAGACCAAGCGTGCGCTGAGACTCAAGCCGTTCGCGCATCGTGAAATACCGTCGGAGGTCCACGCCGAGCCGTCGGAGCTGGTGGTTCGGATCCCGCTGGAAGCGCGTCAGGGCGCGCAACGCCCGAGCGGGCGGGAGGCTTGCCGGGTGCAGATAGCGAACCATGACACGCGGGAGCGCGCGAAAGAGCGGCAGGTAGCGACGAAGGAACGTCTCCAGGGCATCGGGGGCACTGCCCGGAAACGCGTGCGGGAAGAGAAACACCACGCCCTGTTCGGGATCGTGGTAGAGGGGGAATTTCTCGGCGAAGTATCGAGTCGTGGTGTCGGCTGGGTTGTGGCGACCGACGAACGTGCGGGCGGGCCACACCTCACGCGGGACCTCGAGGTCCGTGAAGAGCGCGGCCTTGTCGGCCTCGCTCGTGAGGTACGGCTGGTAGGGCGCCGTCAGGACGTCGTCCAACGTCAGCAGACGCTGCGCGCAGAGGGGGGCGCTCGGGCGTTTGCGATGGCTGTCGTCCGCCCGATCGAGCGCGGCATAGAGCAGCTTGGCCTGCACATGGTAGAGGCGCTCGCGGGCGCCGTATGGCAACACGGTGGCGTGGCGGGCGGCCAGGAGCTTGCGAATCAGGCGCTGGTCTTGTGGCCCGCGTTCCGCGCGACAAAACGCCCGGTACTGGCGGCGCAGGAACACGCCGCTATGGAGGATCACCAGCGCCAGAAAGCGCGCCTCGGTGGCGTTGTACTCCCACGCCCGAAGCGGCGTGGCGATCTCGTGCAAGGGCGGCGGCGGCATCGCGTTACAAGCCATACAACTCCAGATCGCGGTGGCGGTGGCGGCCGCCAGTGCCCGTGGGCTGACGGTGCGCCGTGCCGGCACCGCCGCCGACGCCGAGGTGATAGAGGACGAAGCCGGCCAGCGCCTTGGTACGCACGGCACCGTCCCGGTAATGTTCCGTCGTGAGTTCGAGGTTGACGCGTTCACGAACGCCACTCGCCGTGCGGTATTCGCGCTGGAGATCGGGAAACTGCATCCGGCCTGTTGCCGAGTCGTACGGCAGGCCGAGCGTGTGCGCCTGCGCGTGCCGATCGGGCGCACGATAGATCAGCGCCTTGAGCTCGTGATCCACGCGAATGCGCTCGATGGTGGCGCCGGCGCGAGAGAGGACGTGGGCGTGCGCCTGGTACATGCGGTAGAGCGCACCATCGTGACGCAGCTCGCGAGCCTTGACGAAGCCGCCGTAGGTAACGGTCTGCGGATCACATGCGCGAACCACGCGTTGAGCGTCGCGGGTCAGCGCCACATAGACGTCACCGTGGAGACGACGCGATTCCAGGAGCCGTTGTGCATGGAGCCTCTCGAGGCCGTATGGGGAACTGTGTCGCGTCTCGTGCAGGTCACGGGCGCGGACGGCGCGAAATATGCCCACGGTTCGGAGCGTGTCGATGTCACGCATGGACAGCGCGTAGGTCCGAGGCGGAAGCCGCAGCGCATGGCGACGGTCGTCATCGCGCCGATCCACGCCTCGCGCGGGCACGACGCGGCCGCGATCCGGCATGCGGGCGTCATCGGGACGGAGGTCGTCGTACAGGTCATCGGTGGGCGGCATTGGTGTCACTCACGGGCCAAGCGTTGGGCGAGTTCGGTCTGGATGTGTCCTTCTTGCAGCAGCTCATGTTCCACATGGGCGAGGCGCTGCCCGGCGCCCGCCAACGTCAGCGTTCGCAAGAGCAAGTAGAGCGCCGCCGTGAGGTTGCCGAGCAAGACGAGCAGGGCTATCCCAATGACGTCGCGATACTCGTTCCAGAGCAGGACACGGTACGGTGCGAGGAAGCTCAGCGCCTGTGCGAGGTACATGAGCAGCGCGAAGACGATGATGGAGGCCAGGAAGAGCGCACGTTGAAACATGGTGGTTATCCCGTGGTTCGGGAGGTGTCGGCGAACGCCTCGTCCTCTCGGAAATAGGTGATGGTGAACCCAAGGGGGTTATAGGGAATGACGCTGTTGGGCACCGGTGTGCGCAAGACGAACACGAAGTTCCCGGTATAGCGCACGCGTCGCAGCTCCTGCCGGGTGTCGCGCTGGTAATAGACCTTCGTGTAATCGACACTGGCCTTGAACGGCGGCGTGCGCGTGTCCTCCAGCGCTACGTTGTCGACGAGCACTTCGACTTCCGGATCGCCGCTCCGCAGGAATTGCTCGACCGTCCCGTGTTGGCGATGGCTCTGAATGATCGCCCGCGCCAGCGATTGATCGAGGAAATACAGGCTGTCGCTGAAGTCGCGCTCGACGGTTGCCCGCATGCGCGAAAAGTGCTTCGTCACAAATTGCGTGAGGAAGTACCGCAGCTCAGGGGCCTGTGGTTGGTAGTGGCTGGCATCGTAGCGGAGCGGCTCGGCCCGCCCGAGCTCGTCGATGCGAACGACGAGTGGCTGAAAGTGTTGGACGACCCGCAACGTCCGGAAGTTGAGGTAGAGGAGGCCGCCGGCCACGAGGACGAGGCACACGATCACGAGCTTGAGATAGCTGTTCATGACCAACGCCGACCCGTAGCGCTCGAGGTACTGGCGGCGCGCATTCAGCAGCGCGGCGTCCGGATGCGGCAGGAATGGAACACGGTCGGCCATCACTCATGCTCCTGTCATCAGAAGAGCCGGCGTATCGCGACTTGGCGCGCGAATGAGCCGGCCCCCTGACCGAAGGCACCGAAGCCAGCGCCGGCACCGGTGAAGATCGTGGCGACGAGCGCTGGTAGCTTGAAGACGCTGAAGATGAAAACGGTGAAGATAATCAGGATGGCGGCGGCGTCGGCCGACGTTGCTGTCGTGCTGCTGTAAGAGTCAAAGCGCGGCTTGAACGTGAGAAGCACGTTAATCATCACATACAAGTAGGCCTCGGCGATGACCTGATAGAAGGCGAACTGAAGAAGCGCTTTCAGCCAACCCCAGAACAACCAATCGAGGTGCGAAAAGAGGAGAAACGGCACGAAGATCGGGCCAAGGAGCACACAGACCGCTTGGGCGAGGTAGCCGAATCCGAGGATGACGAGCACGGCGAGCTCGGCGGCGCCGAAGAGCAGCAGAAAGAAGTAGTAGGTCAGGAACTGGCCAATATCAAAAGGATTGCCTGGGTAATGCGTCTTGCCGAGCAAGTTGTTGACCAGCTCCAGGAGACGCTGCACGCTGTCCGTACGAAGCGTTGAAGCGAGACTGTACGACTGGTCCGTGACGAGTTGGTGAGCGTTGATGCCGAGGGCGGGAATGGGCGTATTGTAGTAGACAACCACAATCCAGATGCCGCCGATGAGGAGCAGGCGGCGAGTGAGCTCGTTGAGGTTGAGTCCGCGACCACCCTCGGCGCTCGCCAGCATCGTGCGGATGCCGAAGCTGCTGATGGAAATGATGGCAAAGGCGCCCAGCAGGTCGTAACCGAGATCGGTAAAGAGCGGCGCGAAGCGCTCCATCGCCTCAATGGACTGCTCCACGATACTTCGCGAGATGTCAGCGTGGGCCGGTGGCGCGGGCGGGAAGGGCTGCATCGGACGTGCTCTGCGAGACTGCTCAGGGAAGACGATGGACGGTTCGGACGCCGCCGCCGGCCGTAATGCGATCGAGCTCACTGACACGTTGCGCCCGCGCGATCTCGGTGGCGATGACTCGGGCGGTGGCGTCACGCGTGGCTTTCAGATCGACCAGCTCGCTTCGAAGAAGGTAGTACAGGGAGACGTTTCTCGGCGTCGTCGCCTTGGCGTCCAGGAGCTCGGTGCCGACGAGCAGCTGCAGCATTTCGATGTTGCCCGTGCGATGCGCCATGAAATCTTCCTGCAGGGTGTCGATCGCGGCATTCGCTTGGCCCATGACGCCCCGGTGGTAGCCGAGGGCGTGAGTGCCGACGATCTCGTAGGCGTCGATCATGAGGCCGAGCGTGGCCGTATCAATAAGCGCTCGACGGGATTCAGGATCGGTGCTCTGTAGCGTCTCGTCGGCTGGAATCGGCAGCTCGCCGACGATGTGCTGGTAGGCGGACCCCGTGGGATCGCCGGCTTCGATGGCTCGACGGAAGCGGTCGTAATCTCCAAAGGGGTCAATGTCTGTTCGGTGGGCTCGTGGGTTGAGATCTGGTGTGCGATAGCGGACCTGTCCTCCATCCGGTATCCAGTGAACCATGTCGGCCCAATAGTGGCGAGCCAGCTCGGCTTGGGCGCGCTGAAGCTCGGCGAAGAATCGCCGGAGCTCCTCCTTGCCGTGTCGAAGGGCGTCGTACACGATGTTGGGACAGTAGTACGCGCTCGCGCTCGTCGCTGTGGCCAGGACGAGAAGGGCGCTGACGATAAGTGTCGAACGGAGCGGACGATGGCGCAGCATGAGATGGGTCCCGGGAAACTACGGCAGCCGATGAACCGTGCGCACGCCATCGCCAGCCGTGATGGCATCCAGGTCCCCGCTGGAACGCGAGCGCGCGATCTCCGTCGCAAGGTTGTGCGCGATACTGTCGCGGATGGCCTTCTGGCGGATCAGTTGTGCCTCGACGAGATAGGACAGGAACTGGTTGGTGATTTGCTCTCCGCGCAGTGTGACGAGGTGTGCACCCACCGCCTTCTGCAACAACGCGATGTTGCCGTTCTGCGCGATGCGGTCGCTGAGGTAATCCTCCTGCAGCGGCTCGAGGGCCTTCTCCATGGCGCGTCCCGCCATGCGGCCCTCACCCAGGCCGCCGAGCACGAGGCTCCCGAACCCGTCCATCATGAGGGCATTGGTGTAGGTCTGCGCGGCGCGACGGCGTTGGTCTGGTGAGAAGCTCGCGAGGACGGCGTCGGGATAGCGCGGCAGCCGCGTCGTGATCGCTTGCCAGGCTTCGCCGTTGGCGTCCCCGACGTTGACGGCGTCTTCAATGATGGGGGAGTAGAGCCCGAACGGGTCGTGCTCGAGGCCTTCGGTGCGCCAGCGCATGTTCGGCAGCACATACCGGTCTTTCGCACCCGCCGGAAGCGCCTGCCGGAAACGATCCCACATCTCGCGGAGCTCGAAGTACGCTTGGTAGATGCGCTGAGCCTCCCTGACGATGGAGACGAGCTCGATGAAGCTTGCCGGATCGAACACGGGATACCCTTGGGC
>JBOGIN010000490.1:0-4111 GCA_050742275.1 Vicinamibacteraceae bacterium | reverse complement strand
CGCGCCACCAGATACAGCTCATTGCCGGCGACGGCGACCTGGATGGTCGAGTAGTTCGTGATGTCGTTCCAGCCATCGTCGTCAGACAGGGCCGGGTCGTTGAGCGTCAGGACGGACCAGCGACTGTCCCCGGCGTCGAACTTCCACGTCGCGATCCCCTTGTTCGCGCGCGCCAGCAGGTACAGCTCATCTTTCACGACGGCCGTCTGAATCGTGGAGTAATTCCTGACGTCGTCCCAGCCGTCGTCATCCGACAGCTCGGGACTGCCGGCGGCGAGCCTCACCCAGGGAGCGACGACATCGGCCGTCGTGGCGATCTTCCAGCTGTCACCACCATCACCACTCATTAGAAGTACGGGGTCGTGAGCGTTGATTCGGCACTCCGTTGCATCGGGGTCTTCACACTCCCCCTTTACCCCTGCACACACTACGTGTTCGTCGGACCATTTGTTGTCGTACGCCTTGCACTCGTCCTCGGTCAGTCCATGCGAGTAGTAGAAGTACGCGAGATACAACACGCCGCGCCGATCGATCGTCAGCTTGTGGTACCAGTTGCTGTAATGCGCCGGCTTCGGGACGACCAGGTCGCCCAGATCCAGCCACTTCGGGTCGTCACGCCTCTTGCGCATATAGTGAAGGGACAGCCGGTCGCGCGCGTTGTTCTGGCGTGAGACGAGATGAAGCGTATCTGTCTTGTCGACGACGAGACCGACATAGGTCTCGCTTGCACCGATCTCGACGGCCGGCTCCCAGGAGGTGGAGTCGTTCGGGCGCCTCGAACGCGTGTACTTGAACGGATGCTGGTGCGATCCGAGGACGACATGAAGGCGACCCTCGCTGTCCGCGACAATCGCCGCCCCGTTGTGACCATCAATGCCGCAGTGCGTACTCCCGGGTGTACCCAGTGTCGTTCCCAGCAGGACCGGTGCGCTGAGGGTTCCTGTGCCGTAGTCGTACGTCCTGATGTACTGAGGCGTACCCTCCTGATCTCCGACGGTGCGTGTTCCGGTGTAGACGATGTGCGTCTTGCTGCCGAGCGTGACAGTGACGTCGGCGCCGCCAGAATGGGAAGGGCCATCGGTCGAATCGCGTGGCGCAACGTCAATCTCTGTGAGGCTCGCGAGTGTGCCGTCGGAACGCCTTTGGGGAGCAATCAGCGACACGGCGCCGTTCAGGCAGCGGGGGTCCTCCGGGTGTGGCAGGTTCTTGAAGACGAAGATGACGGGCGGACGATCGGTGGCGGTCAGCTCGATTCGGTACAGGACGTCGCTCGTGGGCAGCCGGTACGGACGCCAGGTCGTCATGCCCGGCGGGGCATGGAGCAGGAAGTCGCCGATGTTGGTACTGACGACGGTATACGCAGCTCCAGACGCATCGAAAGCCACACGCTCTTCCGCTTGAAACGTTCCGCTGAGAATCGAAATGTCTTCCACGTCGAGCGCCTCTTTCAGCACGTTCGTGAGCGAGAGGACGGTCCAGACGCCGGCGGCATCGAGCGTCTGGAGGTAGGCCTCGCGCACGTGCTCGTGTGCCGGATACACCGTCGCATGCTCACCGGCCTCGCCGTGCACGCCGATACGGATGAGGGGCCGATTCTTCCTGTCGAACGTGACAACGTTGGGCAGGAACCGCGGGTCGTATTTGAGCTCAGGGTCTTCGCGTTCACGTGTCCAGATGTGCTGGTATTCGATGAAGGAGCGACCGGGACGGATAGCGGGAGCGTTATTCCCGAGCTCGGGCTGATTGCCGTTGTCCCACCAGGGAGAGATGGTCCACATCATGATCCTTTCGCTGTAGAGTCCTCCGCTCGTTCGAAGCCGCAAACCGGGCGGTGCAGGCTCCGAGGGACGGTGTCGTCCGTCACTTCGAGATCACGACGAAACCTGCCGGGGGCCGCCACCGTCGCGCGTGGCGTCCCACGTCGGTCTTGGCGTGACGAACGATCGCCCTGCCGACGAAACGTCGACGAGTTGAACATCTGGTCACGTTTACGACGGCGGTTGACGAGCGGCCCGCGCGCCGTGACCGGGGCCCCCGCGTACGGCGGCGGTAGCTCGCCCTCGCGCACTCCATGGATCGGTCGGTCGTAGCTCGTAGTCATAGATGAAGCTACCGATCAGGAGGCCCTGTATCCCGCCCAGGAGCGTCGATGATCGGAAGTGGATTCCGCCCCAGATGCGCGATAGCGCGCCCTCGATCACGGCTTCGATGAAGGTGTCGTAGGAGCGGGTCGATGCGGCTGGGTCCGCGGTCGTGGTCGTCAGCGTGAACGCGAACTGAATGCCGTAGATCCGGCTGAGCACAGACGCGGCCGCCCCGGCTGACACGCCCTGCGCCGAGTTGTACTCCGGGTGTCCCGGCGTGGCGGTGAGCGGTTCCCACGCAGGGTCCATGACCGTGTCATCTCGCCCGTCATCGACCTCGCGAATCGCGGTGAAGGGACGCCAATAGTTGTAGTGGTACTTGGCCTCGAAATTCGAGAGGAGGCCGTCCATCAGCCCCATGTTGACGAGCGCGAACGCGCGCGCCGTCTGCCACAGGCCTTTGTCGCGCTCGGTGGCCGCAATCCGCGCGATCCGGTTCCAGACGAACTGGGTCTGCTCGAGCCAGAAGAGCACGGCTTGGGTCTGGTCTTCGGTCCGGACGGTGCTGGTGGACCGTCCGAGCTCTTTGACCTCGTCGTACTCGAACTTCCACGCGTGGCTGAACAGGGAAGGTGGCGGTGGCGGGCGAAATTGGTCGGTGGACGCCAGCGCGAATGGCGTGACGAATGGCAGCTGCGTGCCGATGACCTCGGTATTGGCCGGGGGCACCGGCTGGTACACGCCGGGCGCTGGTGCGTCGAACGTGTATGGGACAACGTCAAAGAAGCCGTCGTCGGCTCTGCGCGCGAGGATCGCATCCGCTGCCGCAGCGCCGAGGTCGAGCGACCGCCGCCTCTTGTCGGGGTCGGTGACACGGTCGAGGTCTGTTTGCAGGAAGGCATCTGCCTCCGCCGCCTTGCCTGGGCGCAGCGTGACCAGGGCAGCGTGGGCGGCCGCGGCGGCGGCGAGCGCCGGATCGGCTTCGGCGTCAGTCTCCGTAAGGGCGTACCGCTCGTACTTGCTCCGGACCCCGTTGGCCGCGTCGTGCATGGCAATGTGGACAATCGTCAGCGCTCGATTGAGCTCGAGCCCAGCTGGCGCGCCGTTGTCGAGCGTGGTCAGGAGAGCGAAGTTGTTCTCGTTCCAGCGCACGATGGTCTCGCCGCTGGGGGATGAGCCGCCATGCCCGCGATCGTGCTCTTCGCCACGATCCCGCCAGGCATACTGCCCCGCCGCTGCGGCCGAACCGCCTGCCGCGAGGATGAGGGTCGCCACAACGGCCCGTCCGAGACATCTGGTATTCACGATTTCTTTCCTTTCGCGAGCAATCACTCGTTCCATTTCAGCCGCAGAGTCAGCCACGCCGCGTGGACTCTATTGATAGGACACGACAGTCGGGCGCCACCTGGCCATAGACGGCGGTTGAACTTGGGCTGAACGGTGATGTAGCGTAGTTTCAAAGAGTTAGGCTGGATGATTAAACAGGGACCGGCTCATTCGGCCGCCGTCGATGACGCGCACCCGGCCAGTGGGTTCGCGCTCTGGCGCCGGACAGGGTGTCGGTTCGCGCCGAGCGCTGCGTTGATGCGGGTAAGGAAGTCGACGCGTCCAGAACGCCGGGGTACCGCAGCTTGGCGCAGGAGCAGACTCCGCGCGGCCAAGCGTGGAGTTGTAGACGTCTCTGGACCGAGGAGACACAGTTGGCGACCGTTCCATCGTCTCGAGACGGCAGACCGCGTCTGATGCGTTTCGGCACGTTCGTGCTCGACGCCTCGACCGGCCAGTTGACATGTCAGGGGAAGCGCGTGCCGCTGCAGGATCAGCCCGCGCGGCTGCTGACCGTACTCGTTTCGAAGCCCGGCCAGATCGTCACACGCGAAGCGCTGCGTCGCGTGCTCTGGTCCGATGACACCTTCGTTGAGGTGGAAACGGCTCTTAGCGTCGCCGTCATGAAAGTCCGGCAGGCCCTTCGCGACTCAGCCAGCAGTCCCCGGTTCATCGAGACCGTCCCGAAGCGTGGCTATCGG
>JBOGIN010000489.1:0-4433 GCA_050742275.1 Vicinamibacteraceae bacterium | reverse complement strand
AGCTTATTGACCTTCGAACGGTAAAGGTCGGCCATGCCTGGATGCAGCAGCGGTTGGACCTCCTTCGCCTCTTCCAGCAGCTGCGTCAGCTCTCCCTTGCGACGGTCGAGGGCGATCAGCTCTGCTTTGATGGGCTCAAGCGGCATGTCGTTCTTGATTGCGTCAATGAGCTTCCGGATGTCCCGATCGACGCGTGCCAACTCATGCCGAAGCGCTGACTGCCGTGCCCGTTCATTCATGCGCAGCCGGTTCATCTCCCGCGTGAACTCACGGCAGAACTCTTCGAACAGCTCGCGAGCCAGGAGCTTTTCCTTGAGTGCCATGAGCACCCGGCGCTCCACCTCTTCACGTCGGATCGTCAGCCGATTGCCGCAGGTGCCTCGCTCGCGTGCGGAGAAGCATGCGAGGCGGCTACCGCTGTATATGTGAAAGCCGCCGCCGCACGTGCCGCACCTTGTCAGACGCGAGAACAAGTACTTCGGTCGCCGGCAACGCGCAAGGGCGCGGCCGTTGAATGCCCCAGCGTCCACGCGCTTCTGCGATCGCATCTGGGCTTGTCTCGCCTTGGCAGCCGCCCAGAGATCATCGGACACAATCCGCAGCTGTGCAACCTCAGTCGTCAGCCACTCAGATGGCGGATTAGGTCGCGACACGCGCTTGCCTGTGTCTGGATCGCGAATGTATCGCAAGCGGTTCCACACGAGTCGGCCGATGTACAGCTCGTTATTCAAGATTCCTGTGCCGCGCTCAGGATTCCCATGAATCGTGCTAGGATTCCAGGCACCACCGGCCGGACCTGGTATGCGCTCACGATTGAGGTTCCTTGCGATGCTTTTGGGTGAGACACCATCCACGTAATCGCGAAAAATGCGGCGCACGATCTCCGCCTCGTTCGCGTCGACCGCACGCTCACCGGCTGCGCCTCCACCGACGTCGAGCCTACGCACCACACGATAGCCATAACTGTGCCCTCCACCAGACTTCCCGGCCACCACGCGGCCGCGCATTCCGCGCCGCGTTTTGTCGGCCAGGTCCCTCAGGAAGAGCGCGTTCATTGTCCCTTTGAACCCAACGTGCAGTTCCGTGATCTCTCCCTCCGCGACGGTGAGGAAGCGAATGCCGAAGAATCGAAGCCGCTTAAACAGCCCAGCCGTGTCTTCCTGGTCTCGGGAGAAGCGATCGAGGGATTCTGCGAGGAGGACGTCAAAGTGATGCCGCGCCGCGTCCCGCAGCAACTGCTGAATACCAGGACGGAGCACCAGCGTGGCGCCCGTTATTTTGGGATCGGTGTATTCATGCGAGACGCACCAGCCCTGTCGTTCCGCATGCAGGCGGCATAGGGCGAGCTGATCCTCGATGGAAGCTGCTGGCTGATTATCGCTGGAGTACCGTGCATAGAGCGCAACATTCATCGGTCTGGAGCCTTTGGATCGGCTACGGCATCCGCGGAGCGGGCGCGGTCAAACACCTCGCGAGCGGCTTCCCGCGCGAGCAGTCGCACCAACGCCACCAGAGATTCGCGACAACCCGGCCACACTGGATTCTCGTCCCAATTCGGTTCGACCAGATCTGCCGAGTTGGCTGCGGGGGTGCAGCGCCGTGGTCGTTGAGCGGGCATCTTACCATCCTGATTCGAACGCGCAAAGGCGAATGAGGCGCAGGTCGGAGCGCGGGCTCCACATTCTGTCGTTCCCGTAGGTGATCACCATGCCCTTAGCGACGACTGTTGCTGAAGACGTTCCATTGGCGTCTCCGTGGGCGGGAACCGAGATCCACAACATCTGCGCGAATACGTCCTCCGCCCCAAGTCAGCCCGACTTCCCGTCGCGACTCACTGACTGAAAATCAGCGTCCTCGACGAAAAATCAGAGATCTGCGACCTGCGAACTACTGTCCTATGCTCCCAATCAACGGGACCGGACAGCCAATTGCCCGGGACCTTCAACCCGCCTTTGCGATCCTGATGCCGGTGAGATCCAGCCCGGACGGCCCGGTCAGGTGATGGGCCAATGTGGATGTTGGCAAGGAAATTGGGTGGACGGATGACCCTTACGCTGGAGTGAACCGCCGGCTGCTGGTGTGACCGGCTTGCCGCGCGGAAGCGCGGCGGGCACACCGAGCAATTCGTCCAGCGGTTGCTCGCGAGCTTGCGCCGTCTCCGGACATTGACGTGTGTCTTCGCAACACAGCTCGACCTTATTCGGCACGACGGAGTATCGGGGCCGGTGCTGCTTCGACGGACGCCTTCATCCACGCCTCTTGGTCGGGTTCGTAGAGTTCGACCAAGCGTCTATCCGGCAGTGCGTTCCCGGTAGTCTCGCGCGAGCGTGTCGGAGGCCGAGGTGTAGGCGTCCCTCTTGGCGTCGTGCGGGGCCTACAGGAGTGGTTCAGAGGCTCCCGCCCACGAACTCGCAAGCGCCCTCTTGCTCCGCGTCGCCCGGTCGATCATGATGTGCCCCCACTTCATCGTTAAGTACCGGTCGTGGTAGCCTCACGCCAGCCACGCGCCAGCCACGCGCCAGCAGCTCTCTCCGAACCTCCGACGCCCGTTGGAACGCCTCGTGCGCGTCGCGGCAGCGCTCACGCGCCAGGCACCGGTAGCCGTGCAAGATCTGAAGGTCCACTCCGTCGCGAGCGTGCCTAACGGTGCACGTCACGACATTGACGCCGCGCAGTTCCCAGATCACGGTTGCCGGATCTGCAATGTCCGCGGAGCCAGAATCAGCCACACAAACAGATTGCGAGAGCCGCACTGTCCCTCCCTTACGTCCCCTTCCCAGAGAACAGTGCAAGCCTCGTTCCCATGGTGGCCCCTAGATCAATGCGACCTCGTAATACACAACATTTCCTCCAACACACCCGCCGCGTTAGCTCGATTAGTGAGGCGGTCGATTCTGAGATCGTCTTCCCGTTCGACCCGGCAGATTGTTCGCCACTGCGGCGCGCCAGCTCCGCCTCAGTCCATCCACGGGGATGCGCAAACGTTGGGCGTTCATCGCGAGCTCGCGAGACCGCACTTTCTCTCGACGTCGTTGGCATGCGCGACCGCACCTTGTGTTTACCTCGGACCTCGGTGTCTCTGGGCCCGAAGCGCGGCGGAGTGCATCCGAAGCCGTGACTCGTCGCGGAACCCTACCGGATCGAGCATGTCATCGGACCCTCCGCTGCCTCGCGTCGGACGCTTCCAGCCGGGGTTCCCTCTGACTACCCGATGCACCGGCGGTGCCCTACTAGGCAACGCGGTATACAGGGTCATGACCCCAAACTGAAGAGCTGCAAGATTTGGCCTCGAGAACGGCGTCCTAATTCGTGGAGTCCCGCACAGGCTTTCCGTCAGCGGCGACGGTTCGGTCGGACACTCGGAGGGCTCACCTCGCTGCCGCGAGCACCTGCGCCGTTACTCGTCCGGCTCTCGGGATGGATCATTTCGCCACTGCGGCGCGCAGCTGCCGGCGTTCTCTGGACGCCCCCCGACATCATGGTCGATCCTGCCACAACCGGTGTTCCCATCGTGCGTCGCTTGAGCGACGGGCGCGGCAGGTGAGAAGTGGCGTTCGCCAGGCAGAGGCCAGCTTCATTAAAGAACTTGATTCAGCCAGACGCGGCGGAACAGGGTCTCAGCGAACACTGACGAGCACGCCTGCTGTCCCACTGCCGGAAGGGGGCTGTTTGGAACGTGGCAGATTCTGCGTACGTGTTGACGCGAGCCAATTTTGTGGCACTGGCGAGCGCAGTGGTGGCATAGGTCTTGAAGCACCCTGCAGTACTTTCGTCTCGAATCAGAACTGTCGACGTCGGGGAGGCGCCGTCATCAGATGTTCAACGCTGATGAGCATGCCGAGCGAGGACCTCACGCTCCCGGCTCTCTTTCACTCGCCGCAGGCGGGTGTCCACGAGTGGGTCGGGCATCGCGCGATCATCATCGACACCGCCATTGTGGGATTCTCTCGCCGGGCCATGAGCCAGGTCATCGGACCGGTCCCGATGAAACAATTGCTCGTCCGCAGTGGCTTCGTCCAAGGGTGGCGCTCAGCATCGGGGCTGATTCGTTTGGTCGACCCGCTGACGCCGCATCCGGTGGGGGAGAGCGTCCAGCGGCTCCTCACCCTCCTCGGCATGGCACACGCCACATCCCTTCAGGGTGATGGGGTCCTTCACTTCGCCATTACGCTTGAGCGATCCTGCGAAGCCGAAGAGCACAGGCGCCATTGCGGGCCCAGCGCGGAGCCTGTCTGCTGGGTGGCCTGCGGATTTGTGAGCGGCTACATGACCCGCGCCACCGCTCGCCTCGTGGTCTGCCGAGAACACCAGTGTGTTGCGGCAGGGGAAAGCACGTGCCGGCTCTACGTGGATGTGCGCCCCGACTCCGCCATCGATGCCACGGCTGATCCCTGTGCTGACGAGACGTCGGCACATCTCGTGCAGCACCTGGC
>JBOGIN010000488.1:0-3794 GCA_050742275.1 Vicinamibacteraceae bacterium | reverse complement strand
GCGGCGAGGGCCCGCCGCTCGCTCGGTGTGGCGACGGCCTCCAGCAACAGGCTGCGTCCCTGTTCTGCCGCCGACACCGGATCGGCAAGCCACTCCAAGAAGCCTTTTCTCGGGGGATAAGTCACGAGCTCGATCGGCGCATCGGCGCGGATCTTGGCGCGCTCCCGGGCAATGGCAATGGCGCGTAACAAGCCTCCCAGCTCGTCGACCAGGCCGATTCCCTTCGCCTGCCGGCCCGTCCACACACGTCCCTGCGCCAACGCATCGATCTGCTCTGGCGTGCTGCGGCGCGCCCGTGCGACTTTCTCGACGAACTGGTCATAGAACGCCTGCATGTGCTCTTTCAGCTTGGCACGCTCGTCCGGCGTGAAGGGGCGCGCCGGCGAGCCCATTTCGGCAAAGCGTCCTTCGGCAACCGACTCCAGCCGCGCCCCTGCTTTCGACATCAGGCCGGCGGTCACGAACTTGCCGCCGAAGATTCCAATCGAGCCGGTCAACGTGCCCGGCTGGGCGAGGATGACGTGGGCCGGCATGGCGATGTAGTAGCCGCCAGATGCCGCCAGATCCGACATCGAGACGATGAGCGGCTTCACGTCGCGCGTCAACATCAGCTCGCGCCAGATGGCATCCGACGCGATCGACGACCCGCCGGGGCTGTCGATGCGCAGGACGACCGCCTCGATGCTGCGGTCCTCACGCACGTCACGGATGTACTCGTTCAGCGTGTCGGCGCCCACGTACCCCCCGTCCCAGGAGTCCTCGCTTCTGCCGGGCGTGATGGTGCCAACCGCGTAGATCAGCGCGACGCGGGATCCGTTCGTGTGGCCGAGCCGGTGATCGTCCGCGGCGATGTAGTCCCCGACGTTGAGCAGCTCGGACGACTCACCGATCCCGCTCTTGACCGCGACTTGATCCAGGTACGCGAGACCATCGACGAGCCCGTGTTTCAGAGCATCTTCCGGCAGCATGGGGCCGGCGTCCACGAGCGCCCGCACCTCAGCTTCCGACTTCTTGCGGCTCGTCGCGATGCCGCGCACGAGCTCGCGAAACGCGTCGGCGTTGAGCGAGGTGGCCATCTCGCGGTGCGCCGGCGTGAAGCCCTTTTCGGTGAAGGTGTTCACGGCCGTCTTGTAGTCGCCGATGTGGACGAGGTCTGGAAGGATGCCGAGCTTGTCGAGCGTGCCTCGCAGGAACAGCTCGTAGCTGGCGAGGCCGGCAAGGTCCAGTGTGCCGGATGGCATCAGGTACACCTTGTCGCACGCCGAGGCGAGGTAGTACTCCTGATTGCCGCCGTACTCCAGATACGCGATGAGCGGTTTGTCGCTGCGCCGGAAATCGAGGAGCGCGTCGCGCAGCTCCTGGGTCTTGCCCCACAGCGCGGTGGCGCCGCCGGGTGAGACCACGACACCCTTGATCCGGTGGTCGCTCTTCGCGCGGCGCAATGCGCCGATGAGGCCGTTCAGGGTGGGCGCTTCGCGCCAGAACGCGGGCAATCCCCCCGGCTGATGCTCGGGCAGATCGGCGCTCAGTCGGAGCACGAGCGTCGCGTTCGACGGGATGGGACGTGGGCCGCCGACGAAGGTGTAGACGAATGCCAAGCCTGCAGCCGACGTCAGAACGGCCACACCGATGAGGATGAGAACCAACCAAAGGCCGCGACGTGCCGCCACGGAGTCCGCCTTTCGATGAGAAACCCTCGAGAGATGCGGGGGTGGAAGTGATTCACGTTGCCAACATTCGAGTATAGCATTGAGCTTGCGGCGGTTCTCGATCACCGGCGGTCGCTTGGGCTATACTTGGTGGTTCGGGCACGGTCCCGCGGACCGGTCCCATGCGGAAGTGGCGGAACTGGCAGACGCGCAGGTCTCAGGAACCTGTCGAGGAAACTCGGTGGGGGTTCAAATCCCCCCTTCCGCACATAGCTTACCCCGCCGACCGTCGTAGCAGAACCTTCAGGCCTCGCCATCCCCTTTCGTCAACCGTGCGGGTTCATTGAGGACGAGTTATCTACAGAATCCTGATTCGTCCATCTCCATACCGCATCCATCTTGCATGTCGCATGTCGCATGTCGCACGATCATCAACTCGTTCCGGAACGAGCTTGGTTCGAATCTTGCGCATGGATTCCGCTTGTCCGACGTCAACCCTTCGGCGATGGCCTGTGGACACCGTGCAACACGTACAGAATGCGTGTCGCATCGTCCCCACAGACCTTCCTCTGACAGAGCACAGCTCACGAAGATCGTCCGCGTCGCGAGTAGCAGCCGACTTGAAAGCTTCATAGCCTGGTCGGTCACCTCGATGTCGTCGATTCGCGCTTCAACGCTAACCACAGTGCTCATGCCAAGCCTCGATCATGGCGTTCTCATTCTGAACGATGAGACCCGCGGATCTGGTTGAGTTCTCGCGGCCGAAAACCATGATTCCACGCCAGCTCGACGGGCGCCAGCCACAACTTGGCCTGCTGCCCATCGCGCCGAACGCGCACCTGCATAGGCTCGTGGCAATCAAAACTATAGAAAAAGAACCACAGGCCGTGGCTAAATGCTCACCAGCTCGCGCATTGGAGCGTCCTCGGAGCGGCTTTCGAAACCGAGCACCAGGCGTACGCCGAGCGCTTCCGCCACCCGCTGGAGCGTCTCAACGCTGGTCTTGTGGCGACCGCTCTCGAGCCTGGAGATCGCCGAATGGCTGGTCCCGACGCGTCGCGCCAGCTCCTGCTGGGAGATTCCCAGGGCCGCGCGTTGCTTGATCACGAGTCGGGCTACTTCCTCGAATGGGGCGAGGCGACGCTGCTCGGCACGGTAGGCGGCACTTGCGCGCGCCCGCCGACGTTGTGCTTGCTGGGTGGTGCTCCCTACGGGGCTGTTGATGCTCACTGGTGCACCTCCGGAGTCACCGCAGATCTTATCATTTTTGGTAAGTTCCCATCAAGGCGCGTCATGTCCCGCGGCCCGTGGGCGCCGGCGGGTCGGCGCATCCATCCGCGCCCGAAATCTCTCCAACGTTCCTTGGCGATCGCGATTTTCCGACTCGGGCACGTTACCGGTGTCCTTCCGGAAGATATGCAGGAGCACGACCAGGTTGCGAGATCTCTGATACAAGATGCGATAGAGTTCCCGGCCGCAGTGACCTCTCAGCTCGCGCAACTCGCCCTCGATCTGCGAGCTATGGGGAAACGGAAGGTGTGGGTTGGACGTCGTGAGCATGTTCAGGCGGTCAATCTGATTGTCCAAGACCACCTGACGCTTGACCGGCAGCCGATCGATGAACTGGTTGACCGGCTCGGAGCCATCTGGCGTCCGATAATAGACGGCCTGAAGCTTCGCCACGGGTTGAAGGATACTCGATGAAACCCTGTCCGCTTGGATGCACGTCACATCCGCGCGGGTCAGCAGGGAATCGTCGTCTGGAACGATGCCGACTCGTCGAGCACGCCAACCTCGTGGGACAGCACGACAGTCGCGCCTGCCACACCATGGTGACCGCTGTGTTGTCCCTACTTCTGTACCGGCACTAGCGATTTTGAGCGGATCTGACGGATTGGGACATTCATGTTAGCCCGTATTTTCGGCCATCCAGCCGCGCTGAATGTTCACTCTCCCCTTCCGCGCCATAGCTCAACCCATCGACCGTCGTAGCAGAGCCTTCAAGCCTCGCCATCCCCTTTTGTCAACTGTGCGGGTTCATTGAAGACGAATCATCTACAGAATCGTGATTCGTCCATCTCCATATCGCATCCATCTTGCAGCCGCATGCCGCATGATCATCAACTCGTTCCGGAACGAGCTTGG
>JBOGIN010000487.1:0-4576 GCA_050742275.1 Vicinamibacteraceae bacterium | reverse complement strand
GGGCGTACCCTGCAGGTCAGGCCGCGTTGCCCGTAACGCCCAGGCACGAGGGTCGATGAGCGCGTCGACCTGGGTGGCTTGGCCGGCGCCGAGCTCGAACTGGAGCCAGCCGCCGGACCGCAGGACCACCGCCGCCTGTTCTACCAGCGCCCGAATCACCGCCAGGCCATCGTCTCCCGCGAAGAGGGCCCGCGCTGGCTCGAAATCCCGCACCTCTGGCTGCAGCGTTTCGCGATCACCAAGCGGGACGTACGGCGGGTTCGAGACGATGATGTCGATACCGTCGGCTTTCGACGGCCCGGACGGCGCGATGGCCTCGATGAGCGATCCACGGACGAAGGTCACGCGCGTCGCGCCAAGACGGAGGGCGTTCGGTCGAGCCAGTGCGAGCGCATCGGCTGACACGTCGATGGCGACGATCCATGCTCGCGGGTCCTCGAGCGCCAACGTCACCGCAATGCAGCCGCTGCCCGTGCCTACGTCAACGATCCGCGGAGAGGCGTTGAAGCGTGCGGCGATCTCGAGCGCCGCGCTCACGAGCTCTTCGGTCTCCGGCCGCGGTATCAGGCAGGCTGGTGTCACTTCGAAGGGCCGGCCGTAGAATTCCCTGGCGCCGACGATGTAAGCCGTTGGCTCACGTGCTTCGCGCCGCGCGGTCAGATCGGCGTACCGCTCGGCGAACCCTTCAGGAGCCGGCTCGCGCCATCGGGTGACGAGCGACGCGCGATCCCAGTCGAGCGCGTGCATGGCGAGCAGCTCGGCGTCGATCGCCGCTTCATCCTGCGCGATGCCGGCGTGCACGAACCGACGTTGCGCCCGTTGGACGAAGCGTCTGAGCGTTTGCTCTACCACCACTCACCCTGTCACGCCCTCGGCTTCTTTCAGTTTCTCCGCTTGGAAGTGGGTGACGACCTGCTCGACGATCTCGTCGAGATCACCGTCGAGCATCTCGCCGAGGCGATGCGTGGTGAAGTTGATGCGGTGATCGGTGATGCGATTCTGTGGAACGTTGTACGTGCGGATCTTCTCGGCGCGCTCGCCCGTTCCGACCTGCCCGCGGCGCTCTTTCGCAATCGCGTCCTGCTGGCGCTGCAGCTCCATCTCGTAGAGCCGTGTGCGCAGCACCTTGAGCGCCTTGGCCTTGTTCTTGATTTGCGACTTCTCGTCCTGCTGTGAGACGACAATGCCAGTCGGGATGTGCGTGATCCGGACCGCGGAGTACGTGGTGTTCACGCTCTGGCCGCCGGGACCGCTCGAGCAGAAGGTGTCGATACGGAGGTCCTTGGAGTCGATCTGCACGTCGACGTCTTCTGCTTCCGGGAGCACGGCTATCGTTGCCGTCGACGTGTGGATCCGGCCGCTGGCCTCCGTCACGGGCCCACGCTGCACGCGATGGACGCCGCTCTCGTACTTCAAGCGGCTGTACACCCGTTTGCCCTCGATCAGCGCGATGGCTTCCTTGAGGCCGCCTGCGTCGGCGTCGCTCTTGGACATGAGCTCGAAGCGCCATCCTTGACGCTCCGCGAAACGTAGATACATGCGGAACAGATCGGCGGCAAACAGCGCCGCTTCCTCACCACCGGTGCCCGCTCTGATCTCCAGCATGACGTTCTTGTCGTCGTTGGGATCCTTGGGGAGGAGCAGCCGGCGAATCTCCGCCATGAGCGCTTCCTGCCTCGCGTCCAGCGTTGCGATCTCCTCACGGGCCAAGCTCACTAGTTCCGCCTCGCCTCCTTCGAGAAGCTGGCGCGTCTCCGCAAGATGCTGGTCGACGGTCTTCAGCTCTCGGTAGCGCTCGACCAGCTCCTGCATCTCCGCGGCCGACTTCGCGGCAGCGCGATATTCCTGCGGCTCCGCCTGGACGGCGGGATCGGCCAGCCGCGCGAGCAGCCGCTCGTATTGCGCTTCGACGGTAGTAAGACGATCAACGAGAGCCATATCGATTCAATGGTAGGGCGGCCGTCAGGGCCGCCGCGACTGGCGGAGCTCGGCCCCGGCCTACCCCCCGGACACCGGCGGCAGAAAGGCGATCTCATCACCTTCGGCCACGGGCGCGGTCATTCGAGCGTAGTCCGCGTTGACGGCGCACGACAGACTTGCCCCGTAGGCGGCAATCGCAGGCCACTCCGCAGCCAACGTCCGCCAGACGTCGTCCACCGTGGCTCCGGGAGGCACCTCGCGCACCAGCTCTCCCGTGCCCACGGCGTCGCGGAGCCGCGCAAACAATCTGACGGTTACGCGCATGCTCGCCGCCACGCCTCGGCGGCCGCCGCCTGATCGTCAGGGTCCGCCACGGCGCCCTCGATCCAGGTCTCGCCGCCTTCGAAGACCTCGCGCTTCCAGATGGGCGCGATTTGCTTCACGCGCTCGATGATGTAACGACACGCGCCCGAGGCCTCGGCGCGATGCGGCGATGAGGCAACGATGGCCACTGAGACCTCGCCAATCTCGAGGCGGCCCGTGCGGTGGTGAATGCCGGCCATGACCTCTGGCCAGCGCGTTGTCACCTCATGGGCTATCCGGTCGAAGGCGGCGAGGGCCAGCGGCTCGTAGGCCTCGTACTCCAAGTACAAGACGCGTCGTCCCGCGTTCTCGTTGCGCACGAGCCCCAGGAAGCTCGCCGCGGCGCCCGGGCTGGCCCGGCCGGCTGCACGGGCCGCGTCATGGTGCAACTCGACCACGACTTCGAGGAGGCTGCCGATACTGATTTCATCGGGCGTGACGGCAAACCGCGGAGCAGCCACGCTTCGAGTATAGCCCGCTTGGCCGCCCGCGGGGCCTGAAGCGCCTGTGAAGAATTCAAGTAGGGGCCGCGTTTAGGCGGCCCATGACGGCGCGAGTTCGGGCCTATCGGCCATGTAGGTCCGCCTAAAGGCGGACCCCACGAAAAGGCGGACCCCACGAATTTATCCACACGCTCTGAAGCCCCGCGCTACGACGGTCGGATCCTCGTGGTCCGTCTCCGTACGTAGCGCGCGGGCTTTAGCCCGCGCGGCCGTTCACGTGGCGGTCACCGAATCTTCGACCGTTGCCAGTTGTGGTCGATTGGTCCGTGGCCGGAACCAATCCCCGGAGCGTGGCGGATTGCGCCCGTGACGTAGGTCTTGGCGGCGCGCACCGCTTCCTCGAGATCTCGTCCGAGGGCGAGATTCGCCGCGATCGCCGCGGCGAACGTGCACCCCGTCCCGTGGGTATGTGGCGTGGTCAGGCGTGGTCCGCGGAGCTCGACGAAACGCCGCCCGTCGAACAGGAGGTCCACCACCTCGGTTCCGTCGATGTGGCCCCCCGTGATGACACAGGCGCGCGCACCGAGGCGATTGAGCGCGCGCGCGGCTTCGTGTGCTTCGGCCAGGCTCGTCACCGGCAGTCCGGTCAACGTTGCCGCTTCGGGCGCGTTGGGCGTGAGCAGATACGTGCGTGGCAAGAGCTCGAACTTCACGGCGTCGATAGCTTCCGCCTCGAGGAGCGCGTCGCCGCTCTTGGCGACCATCACGGGATCCACGACGAGGTACGGTAGATCGAGCGCGTCCGCCGCTGCCGCGACGGCCGACACGATCGCCGCTGTCGCCAGCATGCCGGTTTTGACCGCGTCCACACCGATGTCTTCGACGACCGCTTCGATCTGCGCGGTGACCAGGTCGGCAGCGAGCGCGTGCATCGCCGTCACACCGCGCGTGTTCTGTGCCGTAATCGCCGTGATCGCGCTCGTTCCGAACACACCGTGCGCCGCAAACGTCTTCAGATCGGCTTGAATGCCGGCTCCACCGCCGGAGTCCGAGCCGGCGATTGTCAGTGCTTTTTTCATGCTATAGAATTTGCCCCATGTCGAATCGCTACGCCTCGAGAGCCATTGCCGCGCCGACACTGTTCGGTGCGTTGGCCGGCGATCATGCGTCTTCACGTGCGCTGCAGGTGGGCGCCGTGCTGTTCGTGACGGTTCTGACCGCCGCGGCAGCGCAGGTGACGATTCCGTTCGAGCCGGTGCCGTTCACGTTGCAGCCAGCCCTCGTCTTGCTCGGCGGCGCAGCGCTCGGCGCGCGTCTCGGATTTGCCAGCCAAGTCCTGTATCTCATGCTGGGGGTGGTGGGTCTACCGGTCTTTGCGGCGTCTCCGTTCCTGCCGCAAGGTGCGGCGCGACTCCTTGGACCGACCGCCGGCTTCCTGCTCGCCTATCCGGTCGCGGCGTTTGCCACCGGATGGCTCGCCGAGCGCGGTTTCGACCGTCGCTACTTCCCCTCGGTGGTGGCCATGGCCGCGGGCCTCGCGACGCTGTTCCTCGGCGGGCTGCTTCGCTTGGCTTACGTCCCGCCGGCCATGGGGCTCGAGCGAGCGTTCGAGGTTGGCGTCGCCCCGTTCTTCATCGCCGATCTCTTGAAGCTCGTGATTGCAGCCGCCGTGCTCCCGTCCGTTTGGAAGCTCGTCGGGAAGTAAGAGATGCCTGTCATCTTTTACTTCCCAAAGATCAGCAGGTACTGATATGGCAGGAAGCTCTCGCTTGCCAGCAGGCGGAGGCCTGCCGCGCGCGCGTCGTCGATCACGGCTTGGGGCACAACGCGGCGGATATCGGGTCCTGGTC
>JBOGIN010000486.1:0-3520 GCA_050742275.1 Vicinamibacteraceae bacterium | reverse complement strand
GGCGTCGGTCAGGACCATGCCGCACGTCGCGTCGCGTCCAATCGTCACCGGCGCGTCGACACGCACCTCCTGATCCGGCGGCTGTGCCTCGGTCGTGGCAACCACCCGGAGCAGGAAGACCATCTCGGTCACGTGTGGATCTGGTGTCGTGCTGGACAAGATCAGGATTCAGGATTCGGGATTCGGGAAACCGGACACGGGAAACCGGACACGGGCGTGCCACGCCGAAGGCGGGCGGACGTCAGTGGAGGCTGATGAGGCGTTTGTATGGGCCATCGACATCCTTCATCTCCTCGTGCGTTCCGCGTTGGACCACACGCCCACGCTCGAGCACCACGATTTCGTCGCAGTCCCTGATGGTGCTGAGGCGATGAGCGATGATGATGCAGGTGCAGCCGCGCCGGCGCATGCTGTCGTCGATGAACATCTCGGTCGTCGGATCGAGCGCGCTCGTCGCTTCGTCCAGGATGATGATCGACGGCTCGCCGACCAGCGCTCGTGCGATCTCGAGACGCTGGCACTGACCACCGCTGAAGTTGCCGCCCCCCTCTTGCACGCGAGAGGCGTATCCTCCCTCCCGCGCCGCGACCACATCGTCGATGCAGGCGTCCCGGCAGGCGTGCGCGAGACGGAGAGGCGGAATCGTCGGATCCCACATCGTGACGTTCTCCGCCACGCTGCCGCCGAACAGGAACAGCTCCTGATCGACGACGGCGACGGAGTTGACGATTAGATCGCGCGCCAGATCCTCGCGCCGCACGCCGTCGAAGAGCACTTCGCCGCTCCACGGCTTGTACAGGCCCGAGACGAGCTTGGCCACCGTCGACTTGCCGCTGCCGCTGCCGCCGACGAGCGCGACCCGTCGCCCAGGCTCGACGCGGAGGTTGAAGTTCTCGATGAGCGGCCGGTCGAGCGGGCTGTAGCCGAACGTGAGATCCTTCAGCTCTACCTGCCCCGAGAGCTTGATCACCTTCCGCTCGGCGTCGTCTCGCTCGGCGTCGCGCTCCTGCGCGTACTGCGGATCCTCCGGGTAGCGCAGCACGTCGTCGAGACGATTCATGTCCGCCTGCAGCTCCTGCAGCGTGGTGCCGAACTGCACGAAGTTGCCCAACGGGCGGGTGAAGCTCGTGAGCAGCGTCTGGTAGGCGACGAGCATACCCACCGTTAGATCGCCGCTCATCACCTTGAGGCCTCCCAGCACCAGCACGGCGGCCGTGGAGGCGGTTTGGACGAAGGGCGGCACTGCTGTCGCGTATTGCCCGAGCACGCCGAGCTCCTGCTCCGTGTTGATGCTCTTGGCGTAGTAGCCGGCCCAGCGCCCGAAGAACTCGCCCTCCGATCCGGTAGCCTTGAGCGTCTCGATCATCCGCAACCCGTTCATCGCCGTGCCCAGCAGCTTGCCCTTGTCCTGCTTGAGACGCCGACTGGCGTCCACGCGGGCGCGCGCGGCGAGCTTGATGGCCGCGACGTTGCACATCGCGATGAGCATCACGATGAATGTCAGCCCGACGTCGTACCAGAACATGAGCAGCGTGTAGAAGATCGTCATCACGCCGTCGATGACCGTCGTTGCGAGCTTGCCGGAGATGACGCGCGCGACCCGATCGTTGATCTGCACGCGCGACCCGATCTCGCCGGCGAACCGCTGGCCGAAGTAGGCCGCCGGCAGGCGGAGAATGTGGTTGAAGAACCGGCTCGACGTCGAGAGCGCCAGCTTCGTCTCCAGGCGGAGCAGGTAATAGCGCTGCAGCCAGGTCAGCACGCCCTGCACGATGATTGTCGCGATCATGAAGACCAGCAGCGGCCTGATGAGCCACGCCTGATCGCCAAGCAGGAAGTCGTCGATGAAGATGCGCGTGAAGGTCGGGATGACGAGGCCGGGAATGACGAGGAACAGCCCGCACAGCATCACGAAGAGCAGCGCGTGCTCCGACCCGACGAGCCGTCGCCGCAACGCCGGCACCATGTTGGGCGGATCGCCGCCCGCCTGGAACTCGGGGCCCGGCTTGAACGTCAGGACGACTCCCGAGTAGGAGCCGTCCAGCTCCTGGAGCGTAATGGTCCTGGGGCCTTGCGCCGGATCGTTGAGGTGCGCCTCTCCCTCGCCGAAGCCCTCGAGCACGACGAAGTGATTGAAGTTCCAGAACAGGATGACCGGAAGGTCCAGCTCGTACAGCTTGGCGAGGTCCTCGTACTTGTAGCCCTTCGCGTCGATGCCGTACTTGCGCGCCGCCCGCAGCACGTTGCTCGCCTTGCTCCCGTCGCGCGAGACGCCGCACTCGTGACGCAGCTCCTCCAGCGGGACCCATCGGCCGTAATGAGCCAAGATGCTCGCGAGCGCCGCCGCACCGCACTCGACGGCCTCCATCTGGAGAATGGTGGGTGTCCGCACGCGCCGCACCGGCGGCGCCGGAGCGCCGGACGGCGGCACGTCGGCGGGGTCTGGCCCCAGCGCTGCCGTGAGCGCGTCGAGGAGCGGCGTCACGCGTCCGGAGAGGGACGGCGGCAGCGCTCGGAGCAGGACGCTCCTGAAGACACGAAGGCCTCGAAGAAGGCGACGGCGCCAGACATCGGATGACGCGAATGGGACTGGCATTTGGCGTACGAGCGGGCCTCTTGCCGCTGCGCTGCTGTCTCGAGCCTCTGGACTGCGACCTCGGCCGGCTGGCCTCGGGCCCTGGGTCCTGCTGGCTATGAGACGCCGAGCGTGCTGCGGATCAGTGGCAAGACGTAGGTAATCGGCGCCCGCCGGTCGACGATCACCGACATGGTCACGGGCGTGCCGCCGACGATGCGAAACGGCGGGCCGGACGACGAGGACCACGTGAAGCCGCTCGGCGTCTTCGGGTTCTCGACGAGGCCGGCACGCACCTCGAACTTCGCGCCGCCTTCGCTCAGCTGCGCCGCGAGCGCCTGATTGGCGGTCGTCGCGAGAATGAGCTCCGGCGAGACCGGATACTGTCCGACGTTACTGACCTTCGCCCTCATGAAGCCGTACTCCTCGCGCTTGACGTTGGTCGGCGAGATCTCCGCCTCCATGCCCGACGCGATCCGCTTGCCCGACTCCACGCTGACGTACACGATCGGCTCGAAGCTCGACGAGGAAGGCTCGATGATGGCGACCACCTCGCCATTGCGGACGCGATCGCCCACCCGCTTGTTGACCTGCGTCACCCGGCCCCTGACGGTGCTCACGAGCCGCGTGCGAGAGGCGACCGTCGAGAACGCCCGGTCCAGACCTTCTTGGGCGACCACGACACCGCTCTCGCGCGACCGCCTCCGCTGCTCGATGCTGACGAGCACCGAGCGCTGCCCGTTGATCTGCGTTCTGAGCGCGGTCAGCTGGCCGCTCAGCCCGAGCGCCTGCTGCTCGAGCTGCTGCACGCGCGCCTTGGTGACGAGGCCCTTCTCGAGCAGCGCGCGCTTGGACTCGAGATCCGATTGAATGGCGTCCAGCTGCCCTCTGACGCTCTTGCTGTCCGCCTCGTAGTTCGCGATGTTGGCGCGCGCCTGCGAGATC
>JBOGIN010000485.1:0-7432 GCA_050742275.1 Vicinamibacteraceae bacterium | reverse complement strand
ATCAGGCCTGACGCCTGCTGACCCCTGACCCCTGATCCCTGACGCCTATTGATGCTAAGATGCCCCTGAGCAGGGCGAGGGACGCGGACAGCGCGCTTTCTCGCCCTGCAAATGTTTACGCCGTTTCAAAAACGTCGGCGGCGTCGCACGCGCCGCCGCTGCTCTCGTGAAGATAGATGAAGGCGCAGCTAGTCAAGCGGTTCGAAGAGGAGATGCTGGCGCTCGAGCGGGAGCTCAAGCGAGAGCTGCCACAGGAAATCAAGCGGGCGCGTGAGCTGGGAGATCTCCGCGAGAACGCGGAGTATCAGGCCGCGAAGGAACGGCAGAGTCTGGTGCAGGCCCGCATTGCCATGCTGCACAAGCGCCTCTCCGAGCTCGCGATGGCGAACCTCGACAAGATTCCGCGGGACCGCGTGGCCTTCGGCTCGACCGTGCACGTGCGTGAGGCGGACGGCACCGCCCAGGTGTATACGCTGGTCATGCCCGAGGACGCGGACGGCGAGCGTGGCCTCATCTCGACCGCTTCGCCCATCGGTCGAGCGCTCATGGGGAAAGAGGAGGGCGACGAGGTCCGCGTACCCACGCCCAATGGCCAGCGGCTCTTCGAGCTCGTCAAGCTCGTTACCATCCACGACGGCCGCGAGTAGCACCGGTGAGTCGCGGCTGCGTCCACCAGTGTCGTACCAACCACGCCTGCGTACCGCGGTCGTTCTGACCGGGACGGGGACGGCGGGCGCCTACCACGCGGGCGTGCTGAAGGCGCTCACCGAAGCGGGCGTGAAGATCGACCTTGCCGCGGGGCGCGGCATGGGAGCCGCCGCGGCGATGCTGGTGGCGGTGGATGCGGGCAGTCGGCTGTGGGATCCCGACGGGCTCTGGGGCGTGCCCGGCCGGGTCACCACGTTATATCGGTGGAGGCGAATGTGGCGTGTTGCGGGCTGGGCGCTGCTCGTGGCGTTCGGGGCGCTCGCGTTGCCAGTCGCGCTCCTCGTTCTCGGGGCGCTCCTCTATCCGTTCGCGCTCATCGTCCAGATCCTTCACCTCGATGGCAACGGCGTTGTCGCCCGCTGGTTCGTCGAGCTGCTCGCCACCAGCTTTCGGCGCGATCTCTTCGTCACCTACATTCCACGTCTTGCGGTGCTCTCGCTGCTCGTGGCGCTGCTCGGCCTTGCGTGGGACTGGCTCCACGCGCAGTTCGGCCGGCAGGCTCGCCGGCGCAGTCGGGGCCAGCCTTGGTGGCTGGCGCTCGGGGCGCCGCTCGATGCCTCACGGGCGCGCGCACGCGTCGTGGCGAGCTTCTGGCAATTCGTGCGTGGCGCCACTGTCGTTGCGCAGCCCGGCCGGCGCGAGATCAGCCGGCGCTATTCGGAGCTGTTGGTCGAGAACCTCGGTCAACCCGGCGCGCGCGAGCTGATCGTCACCTGCCACGATCTCGACACGCATCGCGATCTCATCTTTGCGCTCCTGCAGGAGCCGCATCGTCGTCGCTTCTTTCGGGATGACGAGGCCGGGTTGGCAGGCCGTGGTGGCGAGCTGGTCGATCTGGCGGGCGTCGGTCGCGACCATGTCTTCGACGGGGTCGCCGGCGCGCTGGTCGTGCCGATGATCGCCGAGCCGCACCTGCTGACCTTCGCGGCGGAGAGCGCCTGGCGAGGAGAGCCACATCGACTGGTCGACCGTCCGGGAGCATTGGTGCGCCTGCTCGAGGAAGTGTCGGCCGCCGGTGCCGAGCAGATCATTCTGGTGTCGGCCGCGCCTCCGCTCGAGCAGCCGCACCAGTTGGCGTCGCGTCGCGTCCATCCACGCGCGTGGGCGGGCGAGTATCTGGCGTCGGTCGAGACGGCGGCGGTACGCGATGCCACCACCGCGCTGTTCGATCGCTTCTCGGCGCTATTCCACGTGCAGCCTGCGCACAATCCACTGGGGCCCTTCGATTTCGGCGGCACCTACGATGAGCGCTCGGATCGCCGGCACACCCTGCACGAGCTGATGCAACGCGGATACGAGGATGCGTACCGGCAATTCATCGTGCCGGTCGTGGGCAATACCCAGGAGTTGAGAGCAGAGTTGTGGAAGCTTCGTCAGGAGAAGTGAAGCGCTGACCGAACGCTCCACCCCGACGCTCTACTCCCTCGCCTGCAACGCGGCGACTTCTTTCGGCTTACCGTTCTGTTCGTGCAGGAAGGTGTGCGCCAGGTCGCTCAGCCGGCGCGCGATCTCTTCCTGCGTGCGGGCGCCGTACTTCTCGACGAAGGCCTCGAACGGCACTACGGCCTTCGCCAGCGATCGATGACCACCCGCGCTGCCGAGGTCGGCAAAGAAGCGCTTGACGAACTCACCGGCATTGCGCGCGTATCCGAGATTGCGCACCGACACGACCAACTTGTCGCCGACGATGCCGGCAATGGCCGCCCAGCGCGTGTCCTCGAGCTCGAGGAAGAAGTCGGCCGCGTAGGTGATGAGATCCTCGCGCGGCGCCTCGCCGAGGCAGCCGCAGAAGACCTGGTCCTCGTGGACGCTGGCCGCGAGCGCCCGCATGACGTACTCCAACCGCTCGTGCGTGATCTCGGCGCCTTCCATCTTGCGGATGAGCGCTGGGTCCGCAAGCGGGTAGAGGTTGGTGAAGGCTTCCAGATCCTGCCGGTTGGTATGGCGCGCGAAGAAGAGCGTATCGGACTTGATGGCGTACAGCATCGCCGTCGCCGTCCGCTCTGAGACATCGAGATCGACGGCGCGCATGTGCTCCCAGAGGATGGTGCTGGTGGAGCCGTAGTCGGGACGAATGTCCTTGAAGACCGCGTTGTACCCGGTCTGCTCCGGATGATGGTCGATGACCAGATCCACGCGGCTGAGGCTGTCGAAATAATGCGGCTGGACGTCCACCGTCGCGATACGATCGTACTGCTCGAAGGAGGCCTGCGTGACCGTGTCCACGGGGATGTCGAGCAGGCGCGCCATCCGCAGGTTCTCGGGACGGGTCATGGGTTGCACCGCGCCGATGGTGCAGGTCGCGCGGCGCCGGCGTAGTATGTAGCGAAGCGTCAGGCCGCTGGCGAGGGCGTCGGGGTCGGGGTCGTCGTGGAGCAGCACGAGCACGCGGTCCGCGTTCTCGAAGTACCGCTGGTACTGCTGAACGCGCGCGCGTGTCAACGACCGGCTCAACTCGGCGATGAGCGTCGGCTCGGTGAGCTCCGCGAGCGTGAACTGTGCCACGTCCGGATATCGCTGTCGCACGTCGTCGGCGGCGCGTGTCGAGGCGCCGGTGGACAGTACATAGGTGAGCGAGCCGCCCGCGTCACGGACTGCCTCGATCAGCCGCCTCAAGCTCCGGCGCCGGTGGTCCTCGATGATCACACAGGTCTGCGGCGAGAGGTCGGCTTTGAGGTAGGTATCGACGCGACAGCAGTCTGCGGCGGTTACGCGAATGCCCGCATCGTGCAACCGACGAGCCAGGGTGCGATTTTCAACCAGGAAGTCGACGTCGAAGGTTGAGCTGAGGACCCGATCGAGCGTCCGAACCATCAGCTCGGTCTGACAAATGGCGAGACACTTCATAGTTGGCGAAGCCCCCCTCGGACGCATCGCCGCCAGAGGGCCAAACCCCTATTATACCGCAGACCCGCCCGGTGGCCGGAATCGCCGCGGGCTGGAGGCTGGAGTATGCTTCGAGCGGGACCCATGCGCAAGCTCGTCACGGGCGTCGTGCTGCTAATGCTGGCGGAGCCGGCTTCGGGGCCGGCTTTGGGGCAGGTGGTCTATCGGACCGTCGCGGACCCTTTGGTCCGTGTCAGCGTCACGGTCCTCGACGACGAAGGGGCACTGGTGAAGGGGCTCACGTCCAAGGATTTCGAGGTCCTCGAGGACGGGCGCCCGCAGAAGATTGGCTTGTTCGCGCACGGAGACGACCTTCCGGCTGATCTCGCGTTCCATGTGGGCCTCCTCCTCGACACGAGCGGCAGCATGGAGGATGACATTCGCTTCGCGCGAACGGCGGCCATCAGGTTCCTGAGACTGCTGCCCGAGCCGGACGACATGACCCTCGTCGACTTCGCCACCGAGGTGCGGCTGGCGCGGTTTCAGCCGCGTGACTTTCCACGGCTGGTGGAGCGCATTCGCGGGCGAGACACGGAGGGGTGGACTGCGTTGTACGATGCGTTGAGCGTCTATCTCCATGGGGCGTTCGATCTGGAGGGCGACAAGATTCTCGCCCTGTACACGGATGGCGGAGACACGTCCAGCACGGCGACCTTTGCCGAAGTGCTCGATTTGGTGCGCACGTCGGACGTCACTATCTACGCGATCGGTTTGTTGGAACACCAGCCGCCGAGCGTGCGCTTGGAGCAGCGGCTGCGACTGCAGCAGATCACGGAGGAGAGCGGCGGCCAGGCGTTCTTCCCGCTCTCGGCCGAGGAGCTCGACGAGGCGTATGCGCGCGTGCTCGCCGAGGTCGAGGGCCGCTATATCCTCGGCTACATCTCGACGAATCAGCGGCAGGACGGCACTTGGCGCGAGCTGCGCGTGCGCCTCAAGCGGGGTGCCGCGACCGACGCGAAAATCCGCACGCGCAAGGGCTACTTCGCGCTCTATCGCGAGGGCCAGTGACACCCTGTGGTACGATTCAGCGGGTGTCGTGCCGCCGACGAGGCGAATGCCCTGAGCGAGCGACGCGAGTCGAAGGGTAATCCGAATCCTGAATCCTGAATCCCGAATCCTGTTTCCCGAATCCTGTTTCCCGATTCCCGATCCATGGACCACTTCGATCTCGTCAGCGACTTCGAGCTGCGCGGGGATCAGCCGCGCGCCATCGACGAGCTCGTGACGGGGCTCCAGCGCGCCGTGCGGTGTCAAACGCTGTTGGGGGTGACCGGCTCGGGCAAGACCTTCACTATGGCGCAGGCCATTGCGCGCGTCAACCGCCCGACGCTCGTGATGGTCCACAACAAGACGCTGGCCGCACAGTTGTATCAGGAGTTTCGGCGCTTCTTCTCGCACAACGCGGTCGAGTACTTCGTGTCGTACTACGATTACTACCAGCCGGAGGCCTACCTTCCTGCCACCGACACGTACATCGAGAAGGAAGCGACGATCAACGACGAGATCGATCGCATGCGCCTGTCGGCGACGCGATCGCTGTTCGAGCGGCGCGACGTCATCATTGTCGCGAGCGTGTCGTGCATCTACGGTCTCGGCTCACCCGAGGCGTACTATGGCATGGTCCTGCCGCTCGAGCGGGGACAGCGTATCGAGCGCGACCGCATCCTCCGAAAGCTGGTCGACATCCAGTACGAGCGCAACGATCTGGAGCCGGTGCGCGGGACGTTTCGTGTCCGCGGCGATGTCATCGAGGTGTTCCCCTCGTACGAGGAGCAGGCGTTCCGGATCGAGCTCTTCGGCGACGAAGTGGACGAGCTGCAGACCATCGATCCGCTGACCGGCCGCACGCTCGCGCGGCACGGCCGCCTGGCGATCTATCCGAAGTCGCACTTCGTCACGCCGCGCGAGCGGCTGGTGAGCGCCATCGAGTCGATCAAGGTGGAGCTCGTCGAGCGCCGCGGCGAGCTCGAGGCTGGCGGAAAGCTGTTGGAAGCGCAGCGGCTCCATCAGCGAACGATGTTCGATCTGGCCATGCTGAAGGAGATCGGGTATTGCCACGGCATCGAGAACTACTCACGCCATCTGACCGGCCGCGCGCCCGGCGAGCCGCCGCCGACGCTGCTCGACTACCTCCCGTCGGATGCGCTCACCATCGCCGATGAGAGTCACCAGACGATCCCGCAAATCCGAGGCATGTACTTTGGCGACCGCTCACGGAAGGAGATGCTGGTCGAGTACGGCTTTCGCCTGCCCTCTGCGCTCGACAACCGGCCGCTCAACTTCGACGAGTGGCGCACACGGGTGGAGCAGATCGTCTTCGTCTCGGCGACGCCCGGGCCGTACGAGCTGCAACAATCGGGCGGCGTCGTGGTGGAGCAGATCGTGCGTCCCACGGGCCTCGTGGATCCCCCAATCGAGGTGCGGCCGGTCGCCGGTCAGGTAGACGATCTGCTCCAGGAGATCCGGCAGCGCGCGGTGGCCGGTGAGCGGGTCCTCGTGACGACGCTGACCAAGCAGATGGCGGAGGACCTGACGCAGTACTACCAGGAGCTGGGCGTGCGGGTGCGTTACCTGCACTCGGATATCGATACACTGGAGCGTGTCGAGATCTTGCGCGACCTGCGGCGCGGCACCTTCGATGTGCTCGTGGGCATCAACTTGCTGCGAGAGGGGTTGGACCTCCCGGAGGTCTCGCTGGTTGCGGTGCTGGACGCAGACAAAGAGGGGTTCCTCCGCTCGGCGGGCTCGCTCATTCAGACCGTGGGCCGCGCGGCACGGAACGTGAACGGCCGCGCCATCCTGTATGCCGACAGCATGACCGATTCGATGCGCCAGGCGATGGACGAGACGGAACGACGCCGCGCGCTCCAGGAGGCCTACAATCGGGAGCACGACATCACGCCGATGTCGATCGTGAAGCAGATTGACGAGGTACTGTCCAGCGTCTACGAGCGCGACTACACCACCGTGCCGCTGGTGGAGGCGCGCGATCAGGAGACGTTCCACACCGAGGCGGAGCTGCGCGCGGCGATCGCTGGGGCGGAAGCCGACATGCGGTCTGCCGCCGCCAACCTGGAGTTCGAGCGTGCCGCTGCCCTGCGTGATCGGGTGAAGAAGCTGCGTGGCCTGGTGCCCGGCGCCGTGGGGGTGCCGTGACGCCAATGGTCGAGTGGTTCAAGAAAGCGCTGTTGGAGGTGCAGGAATACGTCAAGCTGTGTCTTAGCGTCTTCCGCGGCTTCGTCACGCGCCCGTTCTACTATCGCGACGTCGTCGAGCAGTTCGACACCATCGGCGTCGCCTCGCTCACCGTCGTCCTCCTGACCGGGCTCTTCACCGGAGCGGTGCTCGCGCTCCAGACGGGCATGACGCTGGATCAGTTCGGCGCACGCTCCGTCGTCGGCCGGCTGGTGAGCGCGTCGATGGTGAAGGAGCTCGGCCCGGTGCTCACGGCGCTCATGGTGGCCGGCCGGGTTGGCTCCGGCATCGCCGCCGAGCTCGGCTCGATGGTCGTGACCGAGCAGATTAGCGCGCTCCGGGCGTTGGGCACCGATCCGATCCGGAAGCTCGCGGTGCCACGCGTGCTCGCCGGGCTGTGCATGGTGCCCGTCCTGACCGTCGTCTCTGCCGGCATCGGGATGGTTGGCGGCTGGATCATCGCCCTGACGCAATTGCGGGTGGCGTCCACGGTCTACTGGACCGCCGTTGTGGACGGCCTCTACATGGACGACATCTGGATGGGGCTGATCAAACCGTTCTTCCTGGGCTTTGCAATCGTCAGCATCGGGTGCCACGTCGGGCTGCGGACGAGCGGCGGCACGCAGGGCGTCGGCCGCTCCAC
>JBOGIN010000484.1:0-3009 GCA_050742275.1 Vicinamibacteraceae bacterium | reverse complement strand
CGCGCGAAGCCTGGGCGGATGCCGGCCTCTCTCTGGGTGAGCTGGAGGCTGGCGTGCTCATCGGCAGCGGTGGCGGCGGCATCGAGCTTGGCGAGCGACAGTACCGCGAGTTCTTCACCGGACGTGGACGACGGGTCACCCCTTACGCGATTCCCGTGTCCATTGTGGGCATGCTCTCGAGCGAGATCTCGATTGCCTTGAATCTCCGCGGCATCAGTCATGTGCTCTCTACCGGCTGCACGAGCTCGACCGACGCGATTGGCTATGCGATGGCGCAGCTCCGCGCGGGGGAGGCCGGTGTCTTGCTGTCCGGCGGCGTCGACGCCTGTGTCACGCCAGGCATGATGTATGGCTTCTCGCGGATGGGTGTCATGCCCACGCGGTACAACGAGGTGCCCGAGACCGCGTCGCGGCCGTTCGACCGGGGCCGCGACGGCTTCGTCCTGGGCGAGGGGGCCTGGTTGGTGGTGCTCGAGTGTGAAGCGCGCGCCCGCGCCCGCGGCGCGTATATCTACGCGTTCGTCGAAGGGTACGGCTCCACCTGCGACGCGTACCACCGCGTCCAAATGGATCCCAATGGCGACGAGATCGTGCGGGCCATGCGACTCGCGCTCGACCGCGCCGGGCGTCGGCCGGAGGAGATCGGGTACGTGAACTTCCACGGTACCGCGACGCCGCTCAACGATACCGTCGAGATGCGATGCGTCCGGCGACTCTTCGGGCGTGGGGTGGCCGACGTCTGCGGTTCCTCCACCAAGTCGATGATCGGCCACCCGCAGGGCGCCAGCGGGGCGTGCGGCATCGTGACGACGGCGTTGGCGCTCGAGCGCGGGTACCTCCCGCCGACGATCAATCAGTTCGAGCCGGATCCCGAGTGCGATCTCGACGTCATTCCGAACGTTGGCCGTGAGGCCTCCGTAGAAGCCGCCTTGTGCAACTGCCTTGGCTTCGGGTCGAAGAACAGCGCTGTCGTCCTGGGAAGGGCGTCGTGAGATCCGACGAGCGTTCTGCATGATTGACGTCCTCGTCGTCGGCGCGGGCCCCGCTGGAGCAATCGCGGCCAAGGTCATGGCCGAGCGCGGGATGCGCGTGCTCCTGCTCGATCGCGCACGCTTCCCGCGACACAAGCTGTGCGGCGACGCGCTCAATCCCGGTGCGGTGGCCATCCTCCGGCAGCTCGGTCTGGTGGACGCGGTCGAGTCGAGCGCGCTGCGCATCGACGGGATGCGCCTGACCGGGCACGGGGTGTCGATCTACGCGCGCTATCCTCGGCCGTGTTACGGCTTGTCGATCGCGCGGCGCGATCTGGACGGTCGATTGGTCGACGCGGCCGCCCGTGCCGGTGCGCGCATCGAGGAGGGCGTTGTCGTTCGCGCGCCGCTCCTAGACACGCGCGACGGCAAGCCGTGGGTGCGTGGCGTCGTGCTGGCGACCGCCAACAACCGGCCGTTGCGCGTTGCTGCACCAATCACGATTGCGGCCGACGGCCGGCGATCGACGATGGCGCTGGCGCTCGGCTTGATACGCCAGCCGAAGCGGCCGCGACGGTGGGCGATCGGCGGCTACTTCGAGGGCGTCGAGCGGCTCGAGCCGTTCGGCGAGATGCACGTGCGGTTGGATCACTACCTGGGCGTGGCACCCGTCCCAGGTGGTCTTGCAAACGCCTGTCTGGTCACTGCCGACCGTCGAGGCTTCGCCAATCCAACCCGTCGGCTCGTCGAGGCCTTGCGCCAGGACCATCTGCTCGGTCCACGGTTCGCCCGGGCACGGCTCGTCGCGGCCACGACCACGTTGGGCCCCCTCGCCGTGGAGGGCGGCGCGGCGGGCGTCGACGGTCTCCTGCTTGCGGGCGATGCCGCGGGCTTCGTCGACCCGATGACCGGCGATGGATTGCGTCTGGCGTTCGCCAGCGCGCTGCTCGCAGCGGAGGCCGCGCTCGAAGCATGGAACGGCCGTGCCGACGCTGCACACGAGCGCCTCGCCCGCCGGCGGCGCGCGCAGCTCGTCGGCAAGCTGCGGTTCAATCGTGCCGTCCGTCGGTTGGTGTCATCGCCGTGGGGTGTGCGGATGAGCGAGCGCACCGCCTCGATGGCCCCGGCGCTGTTCGAGCGGCTCATCCTCTTCGCGGGAGATTTGCCGCGGGAACGAGAAAGGGGGACTGTCCCCTTTTTCCCCTGATGCTGCCCTTCGTCACACTTCTGCTGGTTGCCGTTCCGATGCTGCTCGAGACGCACCGGTCGCGCGCGAACGAGCGTACCTTGCGCGCAGCCGGTGCAATCGAGCCGCCACACGACGTCTATCCCGTGATGCGGATCGTGTATCCGACGATCTTCGTGGCCATGATCGTCGAGGGTGCGCTGCAGCAGGTCACCTGGGGGACGAGGCTGGCGGCGGGCGGTCTCTTTGTCTTCATCCTCGCGAAGGCCTTGAAGTACGCGGCGATCGCGACCCTCGGCCCGCGCTGGACGTTCCGCGTGCTGGTGCCTCCGGGAAGCCGACCGACGAGACGAGGGGTCTACCGGTGGCTGCGTCATCCGAACTATCTCGGCGTCATGGGGGAGATCATCGGCGTAGCGCTGATGATGTCGGCGCTCGTCACGGGCCTGGTATCATCCGTGCTGTTTGCCGCCATCCTGAAGCGGCGGATCCTCGTCGAGGAGCAAGCGTTGGGTGAGGTCGGTGACAAGGTGACAAGTGAAGAGTGAGCCTCCTACACTGCCGCGCTGGGCGCGCGCGCTCGACGTCGTTTCAGCCCTCCTGCTCATCGTGCTCTGTTCGGCCGTCCTCCACAACGGCTTTCGACTGACGATTGCCGACACCCGAATCTCGGCGACCTCGGTGTGGCGAATCGTGGTTCTGTTGCTCGTGGCCGTTGGTGTCCGGCACATGATCCTGCCGCGGCCGTCCTGGCTCGCCGACGCACGCACGCGCGCGCGGCGCTTCTGGGGCGACGCGGCCACGCGCGCCGCGTGGCCGGCTTGGTGGAGCACACGTCTGACGGTGCTCGTG
>JBOGIN010000483.1:0-1721 GCA_050742275.1 Vicinamibacteraceae bacterium | reverse complement strand
GCCGTACGACATTCCGAACATCAGGGTCGAGTACACGGAGACCGATCCCGGCATTCCCTATGGCTTCTGGCGCTCGGTTGGCGCGTCCGTGAACGGTTTCGTCGTCGAAGCCTTCGTCGACGAGCTTGCAGCGACGGCAGGAGAAGACCCGTTCGAGTTCCGTCGGCGTCGTCTGACGAAACACGCTCGCCACAAGGCGGCGCTCGAGCTCGTTGCAGAAAAGGCGGGATGGGGTACGCCGCCACCAGTGGGACGCGCCCGTGGCATTGCGCTGATGGAGTGCTTCGGCAGCATCGTCGCTCAGGTGGCCGAGGTGTCGGTGACGGACGGCAACGTTCGCGTCCACAAGGTATGGTGCGCGGTCGATACGGGTTGGGTCAGTCATCCCGATACGATCAAGGCCCAGATGGAAGGCGGAACGATCTATGGGCTCAGTGCAGCGCTGAAGAATGAGATCACGATTCAGAACGGCCGCGTGGTGCAGCGTCACTTCGGGGACTACCCGGTGATGCGCATCAACGAGGCGCCCGAGGTGGAAACCTATATCGTCCCGAGCGCGGAGGCGCCGGGCGGCATCGGCGAGGTGAGCACGGCGGTTGTTGGCGGCGCGCTGGCGAACGCGGTTGCCGCGGCAACGGGGAAGCGCATCTATCGGCTGCCCATCCGCGCCGACGATCTGACGCATTGACCGCTGCACGCGCATCGGTGGCGACTTCTTGGCGGCGGTGCCGGCGGGCGGACGCCTACGTACTCGTGTCGATCCTGCACGATTGGGATGACGACCGCTGCGTGGTTATTCTCCCGCGGTGCCAAGTGGTGATGCAGGATCACGAAAACTGCTGGACGTCGAGCTTATCCTGCCAGACGGAGATGAGCCCTTCTTCGGAGTGGCTGGACCTGCACATGCTCGTGATGGGGCCATCGGACGTGAACGGACCGCCGTGAAGTACGGGACTGTTCCGGGGCGCAGGTGTGGATCCGTGGGTGCATGGCTTCGCGGTAGCGGATCGTGAGAGCCGTCAGGTCATTGGTAGCCTCGGCGAGGATGGCCCGGTGTGGCAGTGGAACCGAAATGGAGCTTGACGTCACGCGGCGTTCGGCGGTCCGCGCAGGAGGAAGTCGGACCAGAGCATGACGTCGACTCCCAGGCGCTCGACTGCGGCTCGTCCGGCCGCATCGCACAGGACCAGTGGCCGGTAAGCTCGAAACCGCCGCGTGAACTCGAGTAGTCCTCGAAGGTCAGCCGCGGATACGAGGCCCGTCTTTACCTCGATCGCCCACGAGCCCCAGCTTCCCTCGATCACTCCGTCCACCTCGTACGGCTCTTCGCGCCAGTAACTCACCCCCTGCCCCGCGTTCCACGCATGCGCGATGCACGCGTTCTCGACCCACGCGCCGTAGCGCGCCGGGTCCGCGGAAGGGTCGGGAATGCCCTGCGGGTCGACCACCGCGAGCAGTGCGTTGTTCAGGGTGACCAGCTTCGGAGGCGAGGCGCGACGACGCGCTGCACGCCGCGAGTGCTTCTCGAGAGACGCAACGAGGAACGCCTCCTCGAGCAGAGCCAGATAGTGCGCGATGGTCTCCAGGGCGCCAGCATCCTGGAGCTGGCCCCGTATCTTTTGAAGTGATACGATCTGCGCCGGCGCGCTCGCGCATACGCCGAACACCTGTCTCAGCAGCGCCGGCTTGCGGACGTTTGCCAGCGCCAGGATGTCCCGGCC
>JBOGIN010000482.1:0-5815 GCA_050742275.1 Vicinamibacteraceae bacterium | reverse complement strand
CGTTGAGGTCGACGTTCAGTCGTTCCGCGTGTGTGAAGAACAACCCATGGGCTGCGTTCTGATAGACAAGGAAGGTCCCCAGCCGAAACTCGACGCCGAAGAATTCGGTGTCCCGTGGTATGGGCGCATGGGTCGCTCTCGTTTCGGGACCGCGAACGATCAACGACGTGCCCCTTCCGCGTCGTGTAACGACCATCTCCCAATGTGTCACGGCCACAGACGTAAACGACGTGACCGGCTCACTTCGCGTGCGCCAGACCTTCGACGCGATCGGCGAGTCGAGGTACTCCTCGTCGAACGTGAAGATCCGTACCGCGCGGGCTGGCTTACTGCTACGGTGTTGCAACGGACGCCTCATGCTGACTGTAGGCGACTTCGTAGCTCAAGATCGTGACGCCGTTCGGTAAGGATCTGCTGCCTCCCAACTGAAACCGAACAGCCGGACAGGCGAGGAAATGCGGGACCTTGGGGCCATTTCGCCCCAGAATCATTGGGTGTACCCAGAGCCTGATCTCGTCCAGCAATCGATGTTGCAGCATCGTGCACGACAACGCCCCGAGCCCGTACTGCACAATGTCATGGCCGGGCTGCTGTTTCAGCCTAGCGAGCTCGCCGACCGCGTCATCGTTGATGACGATCGTGTTGTTCCAGGCTGGATTGCGGAGCGTGGAGGAGACCACGTACTTGCGCATGGTATTGATCCGGTCGGAATAGCTGTCACCGGATCGCGTCGGCCAGACGGCGGCGAAGCCTTCGTACGTCCGACGGCCCATGAGGACGGCGTCACACGCCTGGAGGAGGTCGTTCTGTATCTCGAAACTGACGTCTGCCGCCTCTCCTCCAAGTGAGGGCCAGAGGTGAGGATCTTCGACCACCCCGTCGATCGTGATGAACGTGGAATTGATAAGTCTGGGCATGAGTGCTCCACATGGCTTCGAGGGCACTACCGGAGCAACACCTCGAACGGACGGTTCAGTGTGGTGTAGTCTAGATCCTTGTTCGTCCGCGTGTCTTGAACAAATCGGACATGCACTCCGTGCAGTTACGCCGCGTTCCCTGACTCGCACCGGGCGGTCGAGGAGCGGATCTCAGCGACCACGAGTCATGAACATTCTCGCCGTGCATCTCGTGTTCAGCACGTTGGTGTTCGGAATTGCCACGCGGCTGTACGTGACGCCGAAGCTCGATGGGCTCGCGGCCCGCGAGGTCCTGCTGCCGATTCTGCTGTTGCACGCCCTGCGACACCTGGGGCTGATGTTCCTGGCGCCCGGCGCCACATACGCGGGCCTTCCGGCGGAGTTTGCCTACCCGGCAGCTCTCGGCGATCTGCTGGCGGCGGTGCTCGCCGTGGTGGCGATTCCGGCAGTGGCCACGAATCACAGAAGTGCCAAGCCGCTCGTATGGCTGTTCAACGTCGAGGGTGTCGTGGACCTTACGATTGCGATCACTCTGGCGACAATGCTCGACGCGGGACCTTACATGGGCGCTGCGTACTGGATCCCGGCATTCTGGGTGCCGGCACTGCTCGTCACGCACTACCTCACATTCGTCGTGCTGCTGCGCCACTGGCGATAGTCGCGAAAGGGAATCCTCTTCAGCGGCCCTCAAGCGACGGGATCCACGATTGTTGATTGTAGGGAGTCGTCAAGGACGTGGTGCGCCACACGCTGACGCTCGCCGAACGGGTGGGTCACGCGAGCAAGGCTTTCCGTTTCAGTGTCTGAAGTGTCGAAAGCCGGTGAAGATCATCGCGAGACCGTGCTCGTTGGCAGCGGCAATCGACTCCTCGTCGCGCACCGAGCCACCCGGCTGCACGATTGCCGTCGCGCCCGCCTGAGCGATGGCGTCTACGCCGTCGCGGAAGGGAAAGAACGCATCCGACGCGACCACGGATCCGGTCAACGGCGCGGTCGCCTTCATCGCCGCCACCTTGACGGCGTCGACGCGGCTCATCTGTCCGGCGCCGATCGCCAACGTCCGATCCGGTCCGGTGAAGACGATGGCGTTCGACTTCACGTGCGCGCAGACACGCCACGCGAAGCGCAGCCCGCGCCATTCGTCCTCCGTCGGCGCGCGCTCGGTCACGACGCGAACCGCGTCCTCCCGCGGCCACGCCGCCGCCGCCTCCGCGACTCTGTCGCGGTCTTGCACGAGCAGCGCGCCCAGAATCGAGCGCGCCTCGAGCGCGGCCCCATCGCCACCGCGTGCGAGCTCTGCCGTCACGACACGAAGATTCGGCTTGCGCGCCAGAATCTCGCGTGCGCCAGGCTCGACCGCCGGGGCGATGACAGCCTCGATGAACGTGGACACGAGCGCGCTGGCGGCAGCTTCGTCAATCGCGCGGTTGAGACCGACGACCCCGCCAAAGGCTGACAGTCGATCCGCATCACGTGCGCGGACGTAGGCCTCGGCCGCAGAGGCGCCAACCGCCACGCCGCAGGGGTTCGTGTGCTTGATCACGGCTGACGCTGGATCGTCCAGCTCGAGGACGATCCGGGCCGCGGCGTCGAGGTCGAGGAGATTCGTGTACGACAGCTCCTTGCCCTGATGCACCGTTGCCCCGCCAAGGCCGTGCGCATCTGACGGGGCGTACCACGCCGCTCGCTGGTGCGGGTTCTCCCCATAACGCAGCGCGCGGATGCGGCGACACTGCAAGGCGAAACGCTCCGGGAGCCCGCCGCTCTCCGACGCTGCCACGCGCGCGACGCGTTCACCGTTGACCTCGGCGCGCTCGAGCTCGAGCGCGATCGCGCGATCGTACTCGGCGGTGTGCGCGAACGCCTTGCGCGCCAAGGCAAGACGAACTGTGAGCGGAAATCCGGGAAGGTCGCGGACGCGCTCGAGCACCGATGCGTAGTCGGACGGATCGACCACGACCAGCACATCGCGAAAGTTCTTGGCGGCCGCTCGGGCAAGGCCCGGTCCCCCGATATCGATCTCTTCGACCAGCGCATCGAAGGTCGTGGCCGGGTCGGCGGCGGCGCGTGCGAACGGGTACAGGTTGACCGCAACGAGGTCGATCAGGTCGATCCCCTCGCGCCGCGCCGCGGCAAGATCGTCCGGGCGGTGCCGCCGCGCGAGGATGCCGCCGTGGATGCTCGGATGCAGCGTTTTCACGCGCCCATCCATCATCTCCGGGAAGCGCGTGACATCGGCGACCTGGGTGACCGGCACGCCGGCCTCCCCCAACGCGCGTGCGGTGCCGCCGGTCGACACGATCTCCCATCCCTGCCCGACGAGACCGGACGCGAACTCGACGAGGCCCCTCTTGTCAGACACGCTCAACAAGGCTCTTGGCATTTGAGTGGTTCCCGCCATCTCCTACGGCCCCATCCTAACGGATGCAGCGCAATCTCGATCCGTGGGACATGTCAGCGCCCCGCCCAGCGGGGCCCAGGCAACAGAAAGGGCACCAGCGAGCACGTCGCTGGTGTATCCAAGCTTGACAATGCCCAAAAGGCGCCAGTATTGTTTGCCGCGCTGGCTCACCAAGCGCGGCGGGGGATATCGGGGCCGCGCCGGCGGGCTCTTGGCAACCGCCCGGTCGGCAAAAGTGCCACGGGTGCAACATCCCATCGTGTCGGTGACACGGCGGGCGAGTAAGGCAGGGAAGTCGATGCAGCGCATTACAGGTCGTGTCAAGTGGTTCAACAACCAAAAGGGTTATGGCTTCATCGAGCGTGAAGCGGGGAGTGATGTGTTCGTTCACTATTCCGCCATTCAGGGCTCTGGATACCGCACGCTCGAGGAGGGTGAGCCGGTCGAGTTCGAGATCGTCGACGGCCCAAAGGGGCCTCAGGCCGGCAACGTGATCAAGCAGGACTGACCATTCGTCTCGGACGAAGCCCCAAGCACCGCGAACAAGAGCTGCCTGCGCGGGCAGCTCTTTTCGTGCTTCGCCAGCGCGGTGTCTCGGCCTACGGCCTCGGCAGCAGATACCACATCAACGGCAGCCACAGCTCGCGCGCGTACGGCACCCGATGATCGTCGACGAGCACCTCGCAGCCGTCATAGCGATCCACGATCTCGTAGAGATCCCGTAGCGCCAGCGCCTGGTCGGGCGTGAAGCGGGCTCGCGATTCCACGTACGCGCCCGACCCGCGCTGGTGGAAATCCTCGGCTGCACCCGCGAGCTCCAGGGCTCGGTCGTAGTCTGGTCCGTCGAAGCGCGGGAACACCAGAGTGATGGAGAATGGACCGAGCGGCGTCGCGAACAGCGCCCGCCGCAGGTCGGGGTCCAGCGCCTCGAGCTCTTCGTCGGTCGGCTCCTTTGGGAGATCGAGATACGGCCAGCAATGCTCCGCGCGGAGCGGCGCGGTCTCCGACGTTGGAGATTCCGACTCGTCAGGATGGAGTGTGACGTCCGACATCCATGCGTATTGTGCCATCGATTGAGCGGCTCCGGCAACGCGCCACCGCGCAGGCCCTCGAGGCGCGGTTCGGGCGTGCGGCGCTCGTCGCGGCGCTCCGTGCGGAAGCCGACGCGCTGCGCGAAGCGCTTGCGGTAGACCGCTCTGCCCCGTGCTCCTCGCCCCGGCCGGCCACATCCGAGGACGCCGCCGCCTGGATCGAAGCGCGGCTCCCGGCGCGCCTGGCGCGCACTTTCGGGCCGACGCTCCGACGTGTCATCAACGCCAGCGGCGTCCTGCTGCACACCAACCTCGGACGCGCGCCGCTGGCGGCGGCCGCCGTGCAGCGGCTCGCGGAGGTGAGCGGCTACGTGTCGCTCGAGTACGACCTCGAGGCGGGAACACGGGGAGCGAGGGATATCCATGCCGAAGCGTTGCTCTGTCAGCTCACGGGCGCCCCCGCGGCGGTGGTCGTCAACAACAACGCCGCCGCAGTGTTGCTCGTGTTGACGGCGCTTGCCTCGGGACGAGAGGTGATCATCTCGCGTGGCGAGCTGGTCGAGATCGGGGGCGGGTTCCGAGTACCGGACGTGCTGCGTGCGTCGGGAGCGGTCCTGCGCGAGGTCGGCACGACCAACCGGACGCGCCTGGCTGACTACGGGGCCGCCATCAGCGACCGCACCGCACTGCTCCTGCGGGTACACCCGTCGAACTTCCGCATCGAAGGCTTCACCGAGCGTCCGGCGCTGGGCGAGATCGCCGCTCTGGGCAAACGCTTCGGCCTGCCAGTGGTCGAAGATCTCGGCAGCGGACACCTGCTGGCGCTGCCAGGTGTGCTGGACTCCGAGCCGGCCGTCGCCGACAGCATCGCGGTAGGCGCCGACCTGGCGACCTTCAGCGGCGACAAGCTTCTTGGCGGCCCGCAGGCCGGCATCATCGCCGGCCGCCGTGACCTCGTCGCCAGCATTCGCCGCCATCCGCTGATGCGTGCGCTCCGCCTCGACAAGCTGACGTATGCGGCGCTCGAAGCGACGCTCTACGAGTATGCGAGCGGCCGCGCCTCCACCGCCGTGCCAGTCCAGCGCATGCTCCGGCTCACGGCGCCGGAGATCGAGCTGCGCGCGCGCCGTGTGCTCGAGCGCGTCCAGGCAACGTCCGGCGAGTCGGCCTCCTCGTTGACCATCGTCGACGGCGCCTCGACGATTGGCGGGGGCAGCGCGCCGGGCGCGCTGCTGCCGACCCGATTGCTTGCACTGCACGGAGGCGGCGTGGGCCCGGCGGAGCTCGCGCGGCGACTGCGGTCCGCCGACCCGCCCCTGGTCGCCCGCATCGTCGAGGATCGCCTCGTCTTGGACCTGCGAACCGTGGCGCCAGAGGACGACGAGCTCGTGGCGTCCCTGCTGATAGCCGCGCAGAAATGGGGACAGCCCCCATTTTCCGAATAGTGGAAAACGGGGGCTGTCCCC
>JBOGIN010000481.1:0-3536 GCA_050742275.1 Vicinamibacteraceae bacterium | reverse complement strand
GGTCATCACCAACTGAATGGCTCCGCTTCTCGGTTCCGCTCTCCGCGTGCGCGGCACGGCGGCGCGGGGTTGCGCCTCGCCACGTGGTGGCATCGCGACGACGATGTCCTCGTCACGCTCTGCCACCGCCGCGCTGAACACCTGCCAGTGGTCGGGAGCATCGGCGAGCCGGTACGCGCCGCGGTAAATGAAGCGCAACCCGGAGCCGGCGACGAGATCGACCACCGTGCGAGAGACGAGCACCTCGCCGCCTCGCGCCCGCTCGGCGAGCCGTTGACAGATCTCCACGGCGAGACCCTGGGCGGAGCCGCCGACGACATCACATTCGCCCGCGTGCACGCCCATCTTGACCGGCCAACCCAACTTCGCGGCGGCTGCGCGAATCGCGCACCCGCAGCGAATAGCTCGCGCCGGGCCGTCGAAGAGGACCACGACGCCGTGGTCGCGGCGTTGCACCTGGGCGTGCCCGAAGCGGGCCGACATGAGACAGGCCATCTCGTGGAGCCCGTCCATCGATCCGCCGGCGGGTTCGTCGCGTCCGTCGGGCGTGAGGCAGAGCATCGTCGCCAGCATGCGACGCGTGTGAGGCCGCCCGTGTCGCTGACGGAGGAAACGTTCGATCTCGTGGAGCATCCGGTTGGCATCCCCAACGAACGGGAGATGGTCGTCGCCGGGCAGCTCCACGAAGCGCGCGTGGGGAATCCGACTGGCCACGTAGCGCCCTTCCTCGACGAGCAGGCAGCGGTCTCCGGTACGATGCAGGACCAACGTCGGCACGCGCACGGTGGGCAGAATGTGTCGCACGTCGATCTGGGCGTTCATCCGTGTGAGCGCCACGGCGGCGGCCGGGCTCGCCCCCATTCGCAAGTAGGTGGCCCACCAATCCCGAAATGCCGGATCACGAGCCATGCTCGGCGCTCGCGTCTCGATTCCCACCGGACCACCCCAGTTCACGAGAATCTCGCGACAGAACGCCTCACGTTGCTCATCGGTCGGCGCCCACGGGTAGTCGGGCGCTCTGAGGCGTCGGGCGTACGTGCCAATCATGACCAGGGCCTCGGTCCGATTGGGATAGGTGGCCGCGAACAAGCTGCACAACGGTCCGCCTTCCGACACCCCGAGGAGCACCGCGCGCTCCGATCCCACCGCGTCCATGACCGCGCGCACATCGTCCATGCGCTGTTCGAGCGTGGGCATGTGCATGACGGGATCCGACAAGCCCGTGCCCCGCTTGTCGAACAGGATGAGGCGCGAGCAGCCTGCGAGCCGCTGTAAGAACCGAGCGAACGAAGGCTCACGCCAGTAGTACTCCAGATGCGAAACCCACCCCATCACGAAGACGAGATCGAGCGGTCCGCTGCCAAGCACTTGATACGCGACGTTCACGTCACCGCTTCGTGCGTACTGCACGGTCGTTGGGGGCGGAGGGTCGGCCTGCGGCCCGCCACGCGGAGCCGCGGGCGCCATCTCGGTGACGGACGCGATGAAGCGATACCCTCGGCGATGCGCGGTCTCGATGAACCGCGGGTCGCGCGCATCGTCGCCCAGGACGCGTCGGATCTCCCGTATGCATACCTTGAGCGCGCCGTCGCTCACGAACACACCTGGCCAGACCGCGTCGAGCAGCTCACCGGTGCTCACCATGCAGCCGGCACGCACGACCAGGTAGGTCAGAAGCGCCAGGGCCTTCGGCGTCAGCGGCACGAGACCGTGGGGATCGCGTAGATCGCCGGTCGCCGGATCTAGTTGAAGCTGACCGAAGGCCAGTTGACGCTCCGCTGTCGTCGTCGGACGCGCATGCGGCGCGGGCGCGGCGAGATCACCCCGGCTGTCCACCTCGGTCCTAGTGGGCATGGGTACTCCGTTCTTGGCCCTCTAGCCGATCACAACGCTGCGGCGCGGGTGACCGAACGTCCAGCGTCTCCACGACGTCACGACGATGCCGTCCTTGGCCTGTTTGATGGACCCGCGTCCGAGCAGCATCGTGATACGGGCTGATCGCTCGGGGGGGTCTGCGCTGCTCACCCAAACCTCATGGTTTGCTAAGGGAACTCAAAGGACATCGATTCCGGCGGGGTTCACCATCTCAAGATGAACGAGGCGATGACCGCCCGTTCTTGAATGGAGTGAACAGCATGAAGTACACGCTTACCTCAATCGCGGTGGCCCTGGTCTGCCTGAGCGCGGCTCTGCCGGCAGCGGCCCAGAAGGGCGGCGCCGCCCGGATTACCGATCCTGACGTGCTGCGGAGCATGGGCTTTGCTCCAAATGCCCGTAACGTCTACGTGGACGACACGGTCGGACTGTCGATCATGGCCGACCAGGAGGACGCCGTCACCGCCGAGATCACGCCTCAGGTCACACCCACGACCGGCACTGACTACAGCGCGATCTCGGCGAAGGAGTTCATCGGCCGCCTCGACACCACCGGCACCCAGTGGCGCTACGCTGGGGGGCCGAACTGCTGTCAGGATCTCAGCCGCGTCGGCACCGAGCGGTTTGCCGATGCGCAGTTCGAGGTGCCCACGGGCGCGACCCTGGACTTCTTCCGGTTCTGGGCGTTCGACAACAACGCGTCCAATCTCGCGTTCTTCGTGTTCGAGGTCTGCCAGCCGGGGTTCGGGGCCGGCGCTCCCGTCGTCACCACCATCGCCAGCAGCGCGACGAGTGGCACACCTGGCAATACCTCGGGCCTCGTGAACCTCAACCGGGCGGTCAACAACCGCGACTGCACGTATCTGGCGCGCGTCCGGTTCGATGCCGCCAGCACCAGTCTGGCGCTGCAGAAGGTCCGTTTGCAGTTCATTCGCTAGGAGAACCTGCATGGGCACTCATCCTCCCCTTGACCCAAACATCGCCCCGCCGGCCACCGCCAGCGGGGCGATGCCGTCTCGCCCCCGCACAAGGGCCCGGCGGCGCGTGTCCTGCTCAAGCCTTGTCGATGGCGTCAGCGACCCGATTGGCGGATCTGGTGGCAGCCTCCATGCCCCAATTCAGGTTGTCCGCGTACGCGCCGGCAAAATGGATTCGCCCGACCGGCTCGATCACGTGCGGCCAGATTTTGCGAAGCTGCCCCGGGGCGTAGTTGGTCGTCTCGCACAGCGCGGCCCAGGGCTCCAGCGGCCAGTTGACCACGTGGGCCTGTTCGATGTCGTCTGATTTTCCCGGATACATCGCGCGAAACGTCTTCAGCGCCTGCTCCGCCGATACGACGCCGGGTGCCGCCCCTTCGAGCAGGCCACGGTCCGTGTCCACCTCGGCGGCCATCTGCCAAACCGTGGACAAGCCAGGCTGCCCGAACACCAGGCTCGGGCTCACGCCGTCTCTCTCCCAGAAGCGCGTCCGCGACTGGAAGATGACGCGAGTGTCGGAATAGTAGGGAACATGCTGGATCGCGTAGCTCTTGTTCTCCGGCCACGCGGGCGTGACCGAGATCTTCCGGAGCATCGAGAGATTGATGCAGGCCACGGCGTAGTCCGCTTCCAACTGTCTCGCTCGTCCGAGCCTCTTGCAGGTAATGGTGACTCCCGTGGCGC
>JBOGIN010000480.1:0-4762 GCA_050742275.1 Vicinamibacteraceae bacterium | reverse complement strand
GAAATAGAGACGGCCCCGTTGCCGGGGCCGTCGGGCCAGGGCTGCTCACCCTGGCGTGGTGTGCGCCAGCAAACCTCATGACTCGCAACCCATGCAGAGAGGTGCGCCGTGGTCCGCGTCGCTGTCTACGTCGACGGCTTCAATCTGTATTTCGGTTACCTCGATGCTCTCCGAGAGCGTAGCCCGCTAGTAAAGATCAAAGATGGCCGTTTTCAGGAGAGGAGCAGGCGGTGCCGTCGATGCGGCAGCGCGTGGACGGTCTTCGAGGAGAAGGAGACCGATGTCAACATCGCCGTTGCGCTGCTGGCCGACGCCGTGCGGGACCGTTTCGACACCGCGCTCGTAGTCTCGGCCGACAGCGTGGGGGCTGCAGCGGAGTTTGCGCAGGATGCGCCAGGTCTTGAGTTGGGCGTTGGCGCGTTCGCTGCAGCCCCCACCGCACCGGCCCACTCGCCAAAGCCATCCACGTGCTACAGAACCACGAGGCCACCGCCGGATGAAAAAGGCTCAATGTAGCTGAGCAGTGTCAACTGCAGTGGGGCAGGTTGGCCACGCTTGTTCGGACGGGCCTGACAGCGGCACGCGCTCACCCGGACCGCACGCCGCACGCCTCCTATGGCCGACACTCGCATCCGCGAGCGCACCCGCCGATCCGCAGGGTCCCGCACAGCGTGACCGCCGGGGGCGGCCGTCGGCGGACGCCCTAGTCGCGAGCGTTCTCCCACCGAGCACACTTAGTCAATCCTCTGTCGGCCAGCCCGTGCTCGTCATAGGTGTCGCCAGTGGCTGATCTTCCGGCCAGCGGCATGAGCGGACGTTCAGGCGGCGGGCGCAGCATGGATCTTGATCAGCGCCGAGATGGACTCCGTCATCGTTCGCAATCGCGCTAGGTCAGGTACCGACACAGACAGCAGCTGGGCCAATGAACGAAACGGCGCCCGGTTGTGAAGCGTCAGCGACAATGTTGGGTGACCGGGAGCACCACGCATCGAGCGCGCCAGTTGCGCCCGGCACCGACGTCGTCGACAGTCGGCCACACACGACGGCGTTTCTATGTTATGTGACGGTGTATTGAGGATCATGAACTGATGACTAGCGAGCTGGAGTTCGATCCCCCTGCCGCCCGTTGGGTTCGCGTCAGACGGGGTGACGAGAAGAGCGATCCCCCGTTCGAGGTCGATCCTGATGGGTTCCTCCCAGCCCCCTCGCCCTGGTCGTCGCAGTTTTCCCAGGGCGACTTGATAAGGCCGGAGGATGCTGATCGTTCAGGGGCGCTCGTCTTATTGGGTGAGCCGGGGGCGGGCAAGACAACAACGTTTGGCGCCTTAACCGACGCCCGTCCTGAATCGGACGCCCCCCAACCTGGCGAGCCGGGGACGTTGTGGCTGACGGGCTCGGAGTTATCCGACAGGTCGTCTTTCACGGAGTTCCTCGGCGAACACCTCATGGCGTTGCCAGAAAGTCCGGGACCTGAAACGCCGCTGCCTGAGTTGACGGTGGTTCTTGATCAGCTGGATGAGAGCCCCGACATCCGCAGTGTCCACAGGTACTTCCAGCACGCTCTGTCGGGGCGCGACACTCGGTCTCTTCGACTGTTGATCGCTTGTCGCACGGCCGATTACCCGGTGCAGCTCACTGAGGTCCTGAACACGGCTGGCTGCTCGTGCGTGATCGCTGACCTGGCTCCGATGACTCGCGGTGACGTCGACACGCTGGTCGCTGGTGTCGGTGTTGACGCACCGGCGTTCATGGGCGCGGTCGCGGAGAACGGGGTCGGGTCCCTTGCCTCCGTTCCGCTGACTCTTAAGGTCCTACTTGCTGCCTATCGAGACCTCGGCGGTCTGTCTGGCGGTCCGCTCGCTCTTTTCGAACGGGGCGTGACACGGCTTGCAGAGGAGCATGACGTCGGCCGAACGTCGGCCACGTTCTCAGCGACGAGCGTGGGCCAGCGGTTAGCGATCGCGGGGCGTGTGGCCACTCGCCTGGTCCTGTCGGGTCAGCGCGCGATCCGCACCGGCAGTAGCGCGAATGCACGAGAACGAGACGTTACCGATGGATCCATCTCCGGCGGCGAAGAGGATGCAGACAGCGGTCAGTTCAGTGTGACTTCGGCAGCTGTTTCCGAGACGCTTAAGGCAGCACTCTTCACCGGCGCAGGGCGTGACCTAGTCGCCTTCGCTCATTCCTCGTTCGCTGCGTTCCTCGCTGCCCGCCATCTCGCCAGCAGACTCGGTGGCGGCGCCGCCGCTCGACAGCTGAGCGGTGTGTTCTTGGTCGCCGCACCGGATGAGGACACGGCCAGCATTCCTGTTCACCTGCGGGAGACTGCGGCTTGGCTATTAGCTCAAGCACCAGATGAAATGCGATGGCTCGCGGCTGCGGGATCCGGAAGGCCTGATGGCACACAGCGCCTACATCACCGATGCCAAGTCACGGGACATACTTGTCGACGGACTACTGCTGCGGGCAGAGGAGATTGAACTTGCGGCCCCCTCATGGCAACGCACACGCTGGCATCTCGCCCACCCAGGGCTCGCAAACCAACTGGGTTCTGTTCTGAACTCACTCGTGTCCAGCCCATCCCCACATTGGGCTGATCTTGCTCGCGCACGGCTGGTGGTGCGGCTCGCTCGTGACGCCGCCGACGCAGCCCTCACGGAACCATTGCTAGACCTTGCAGAGGCGTCGGGATGGCCCGGCTCCCTACGCGAGGATGCAGCACAGGCTGCGGCTGAGGCAGATTCAGAGGCGGCGCTTCCTCGACTCCGCCAGCTGCTGGGCCAGCTGACGCCAATAGCCCAGAGCGATGAGCACGATGAGCTGGTAGGCACGCTCCTGCCACTGTTGTGGCCTGATCATCTCGAACTCGCCGAGGCGCTAGCGCACGTTCGGCCGATTCGTCGCAATGCGGTCATAGGCCGCTACCGTTGGCAGATACGCCAACTTCCGATAGGCGCGGGCGAGGAGGAGTTGGGCGACCTGCTCGCGTTCGCGCTGCAAAATTCGGAGGAAGTCATCCCGGACGACGATGATATCGAGATCGCCGATGCCGACCAAAACCTCAGCGAGGTCGAACAGAGCAATCCAGATTACCTTGAACTTCCGAACCACGTGCCAATGGAGTTCATCGACGCGGTCATCGATAGGGTCCTGCGATCACCGGATCCGCGAGAGAACCTTGCGGGGGTCGCACAGCTGATCTGTCGGCGCCTCGGTTCGCATGACAAGGCGCCCATGCCGATGGCTCTTGATCTAGTCGACGCCAGCGGAGCTGAGCCCACCCACATTCGTGAGCTTCGATACGACCTTGTGGAAGCGCTGCTTCGTTACTGTATCCAGAGCGGGTCAGAGTTCGACCGATACTTCGCCTCGGTGATTACGCGACATTGGCGAAACGAGCGGCCCGTGTTCGGCTGGCAGGACGACGATGCACTAGCCGGCTACCAGCGCGCTGAGCGCGTCACCCTCCTTGACGACGATGACTTCGCGTGGTCGTTGGACCGGATCGATCATCACCGTGCCAATGGGGACGAACCGTTAGCCGAGGCGCTCGGAGCGCTGAGCTCGGTCATTGGCGACCTGTACAACCGCGCGACCTTCGATCGTGCATATGAACGGCGGAATCAGCCGGAGTGGAGTCATTTTCGTTGGATGTATGAAGGAGTAGACCTCAACGGGCAACTTGCGCAGGCAATGAAGACAAACGGGCACAAACCGCAGGCTTGGGATGGCGCAGGCGATTTCGCAGCGGCGCAGCAGCAGCGACTTGAATCAGCTGCCGCAGGCGATTCTAATGCATTCTGGCAGTTCGTTCACATTCTCACTGCGGACCCCGCAACTGGGCGATTCGAGTACACCAATTCAGACGACATACGCGCATTCGTAGGGACAAGTCTATGGTCGGATGAAGCCCTCCATCCACTTCTAAGAAAAGCAGCGTCCTGCTACGCCCTGGCTGAAGATGATCACCGCGAAACATGGCTGGGAACTGCCACTTTCGATCGCCGAGCGAACGCCGGCTACCTCGCGCTGGCGCTGCTGCATCGGGAAGGGGTCATTCAGGACCTCCCAGACGACACCTGGGCATCCTGGGCAGGCACGGTCCTCGAGCGAGCTGGAACGCGGGCAAGCGCAGTCGATACCGACGTCGCGAACGAGCTCCTGCAGCAGGTCGCGCGCCACGCATCTCCGGCACTCGCGGATGCAACCCGGCAGCTCGTCCGAACGTCACTAGCTAACGGACAATCGCCCGGCGAGATACCCGCAACCGACTCACTATTCTTGGCTCCCAGCCTAAGAACTGTGCTCCTCGGCCTGGCATCTGAGATCGTGGCAGCCCTCAATCAACACAATTTGGATACTGACGGCAGTCAGCCACCGGCAACGGATCAGGCCACGCTCATTGATGCTCCGGTGACCCTGTATCCGAGCGAAGAGGCACGACGCGCCGCCGTCGAAACTTGGGCGAGCATCCTTCGGGCTCCTCTAGCTTCGGGGGACAGTGCAGCAATTCAGCAGGTCGAGGCAGCGCTTCATAGTGATACAACCAACAACACAATGCGCGGTCTTGCCGCGGCAGCAGGGCAGCTACTTCTGACAACCGATGCAACCGAGTCCTGGCCGCAGGTAGGCAAAGCGATAGCGAAATCATCCGAATTTGCAAGAGAACTTGCCCTACTTTGTTCCAGTAGCTATCGCATCTTCAGGGCTCTTCGCTGTTCCGTGTGGGTAGCGCTGCGTGATGGCGGGGTTACTGGTCAGG
>JBOGIN010000479.1:0-2814 GCA_050742275.1 Vicinamibacteraceae bacterium | reverse complement strand
AAAGGCGGACCCCACGAATTTGTTCACACGCTCTAAAGGCCGCGCGCTACGTGCCGCTTCACGACGAGAAGAATGAAGCTCCCGATCTACCTCGACTATCACGCCACGACGCCCGTCGACCGCCGGGTCCTGGAGGCAATGCGGCCCTACTTCATCGAGATCTTTGGCAATCCCTCCAGCAGCAGCCACGTCTTCGGCTGGCAGGCGAGCGCCGCCGTCGAGCAGGCTCGGCGCCAAGTGGCAGAGGGCTTGGATGCGGACGCCGAGGAGATTGTTTTCACCTCCGGCGCCACCGAGTCGAACAATCTGGCGATTCGCGGCGTGGCGCGCGTCTGCCGGGCGCGCGGGCGGCACATCCTCACGGCGGCAACCGAGCACAAGTCGGTACTGAACACCTGTCTCTCCCTCGAGGAGGATGGATTTCGAGTCACCGTCCTGCCCGTGGATGGCGAGGGTCGTGTGTCGCTGGATGCGGTGCGCGAAGCGCTGGCGGATGACACGATTCTGGTCACCATCATGCACGCGAACAACGAGATTGGCACCATCCAGGACATCGGTCCGATTGGCGCACTCTGCCGTGAGCGCGGCGTCTTGTTCCACACCGATGCAACGCAGTCGATTGGCAAGCTGCCGTTCTCCGTGCGGGATCTGAATGTGGATCTCCTGTCGCTGTCGGCTCACAAGCTCTACGGACCGAAGGGCGGGGGGGCGCTTTTCGTCCGTCGCTCCGTTGAGTGCGCGCCGCTCATCACGGGCGGTGGCCATGAGGGCGGCTTGCGCAGCGGCACGTTGAACGTGCCGTGCATCGTGGGTCTGGCCAAGGCGGTCGAGGTGGCCACGGAGTCGTTGCGGGAGGAAGAGGCGCGGACGCGCGAATGGCGTGACGATCTGTGGCGTGCGCTGCGCGAGTCGATAGCCAGCGTGCGCGTAAACGGTCCGGATCCGCTCGAGCGCCGGGAGTCCAGGCTCCCCAACAACCTGAACATCAGTGTCCCCGGTGCGGAGGGTGAGGCGTTGGTTGCGGCGCTCGACCAAGTCGCTGTTTCAACGAGCTCTGCATGCACCAGCGCCTCCGGCGAAGGCTCCTACGTGCTCAAAGCGATTGGGCGCGAGGCCGAGGGCACGACACACTTACGCTTTGGCCTCGGCCGGCCGACCACCCGCGAGGAGATCGAGTATACGATCGGCTGCATCCGTGCGTTAGCGACCACCCGCGCGTAAATTCCCGGTGAGAGAAGTCGATGCGAATCCTACGCCAGACGAGCACCTTGTTCCTTCTCCTGCTGCTGGGCTCCACCACGACCGCGGCGCAGCAGCCTACGGCGCCGCCGCAGCCCGCCCCAGCGGCCAAGGCCGACGCGGAAAAGATGGACCAGCCGGCGGAGCCGTCCGAGCTCCCACCGCCGATCGAGACGCGACATCGCGTGCGTATCGGCGGCGCCGACGTCGCGTACACGGCGACGACCGGCATGCTTGCGCTCGAGAATGACGAGGGCAAGGCAACCGCGAACATCTTCTTCACCGCCTACACGCGCGACGGGGTCGACGACGTGTCGCGCCGGCCGCTCACGTTCTCGTTCAACGGCGGGCCCGGCTCTTCGTCAGTGTGGTTGCATCTCGGCCTGCTCGGACCGAAGCGCGTCCTCATGCCGGACGATCCGACCCAAGCCGTGCCACCCGGCCGACTCGTCGAGAACGCCTCGTCCGTGCTGGATGTGACGGACCTCGTGTTCATCGATCCGGTCTCCACCGGGTATAGCCGGCCGGCACAAGGGGAGAGCGCCAAGCAGTTCCACGGCGTGAACGAGGACGTCGAGTCGGTCGGCGACTTCATTCGGCTCTACCTCACGCGGTCTCAGCGCTGGACCTCACCAAAGTTCCTCATCGGCGAGAGCTACGGCACGACGCGCGCCGCCGGGCTGTCGGACTATCTCCAGGACCGGCACGGCATCTCTTTGAGCGGCATCATGCTCGTCTCGTCCATCCTGAACTTCCAGACGGCCAGATTCGACGAGGGGAACGATCTGCCGTATTTGCTGTTCCTGCCGACCTACACCGCGACGGCGTGGTATCACAAGAAGCTGGCACCCGAGCTGCAAGCCGATCTCCGGAAGACGCTGGACGAAGCGCGTCAGTTCGCGCTGGGTGAGTATGCGCGGGCGTTGCTCGCCGGCAACACGCTCAGCGACTCGGCGCGGCAGGACGTCGCGCGGAAGGTGGCCCGCCTGACGGGCGTCTCGCCGTCGTTCGTCGAGCGCGCCAACTTGCGCCTCGAGATCTCTCGGTTCAGGAAGGAGCTCCTGCGCGACCAGCGTGTGATGGTTGGTCGTCTCGACAGCCGATACAGCGGCCGAGACGCGGACGCGGCCGGTGAGGAGGGGGCGTACGACCCGAGCATGGTGGCCATCTCTGGGCCGTACACCGCGGCGCTCAACGCCTACCTCCGCGGGGAGCTGAAATACGAGAACGACGATGTCTACGAGATACTCACCGACAAGGTGCGTCCGTGGAGGCCGCAGGAGTCGGGCAGGTACACGAACGTCGCACCGGCGCTGCGGACTGCGATGGCCCAGAACCCCCACCTGCGCGTTCTGGTCGCCAACGGCTACTACGATCTCGCGACGCCGTTCTTTGCGACCGAGTACACCTTCAACCATCTCGCGTTTGACGGAGACTACCGTCAACGCGTCAGGATGACCTATTACGAGGCCGGCCACATGATGTACATCCACGGCCCGTCGCTCGAACGGTTGAAGCGGGAGCTGGCGAGCTTCATTGCTGGGGCCAGCAATGCGCCGGAGCCCACCTCTGACG
>JBOGIN010000478.1:0-3845 GCA_050742275.1 Vicinamibacteraceae bacterium | reverse complement strand
CCGCAAGAACACCTTCGACCTCCGCCGCGCGAGCGCCATCCAAAACCTGGAGACACTCCATCGCGCGGAGATCGAAGGGCGAAAGGCTGCGTAATGGTGTTACTTTCAAACCGGTTGGCGTTCTAGTACTCAGCTTGGCGGCGGTGCAGATCCCGCGCGCCCAGGAGATCGGCCTCGACTGGCGCGTCGTCGCATTCCTGATCGCGGTCTGCCTGACGGTCGGGATCGCGTTCGGCCTGGCGCCGGCGATCATCGCGTCGCGTGGCGGTGCGCAGATGATCAAGCGCGGCCGCGCTGCGCAACACGCTGGTGGTGGCAGAGATCGCGCTGGCGTTCGTGCTGCTGGCCGGCGCGGGTCTGCTGCTGCGCACATTCATCAACCTGCAGAAGACCAATCCCGGCCTTGAGGTCGAGAACGTGCTGACCGCCCATGTCGTCACCGCCGATGGTCAAGAAGCGCTCGCGATCGAGGAGCGCGTGGCACGAATTCCCGGTGTCCGGGCGGCAGGGATGATCTCGCTGCTGCCGCTGCAGAATTCCGGCTGGAGTGGCGGTTTCAGGTCCAACGGCCGGAGCGGCATGTACGAGACTGAATTGCGTTTCGTGACCCCCGGGTATTTTCGCGCAATCGGCATCCCGCTGAGCGCCGGACGCGGGTTCACGACGCAGGATGGGCCGGGCACCCCTCGAGTGATCCTGATCAACGAAGCGCTGGCGCGCGAGTATTTTCGCGGCGAGGACCCGGTCGGCCGTCAGACCAATCGCGGCACGATTATCGGAGTCGTCGGCGATGTGCGGCAGGACACGCTGCGGGAGCTGGCAAAGCCGGAGCTGTACTCGACCGTGGCGCAGAACTTCGCGCAGCTCCCCACCCTCGGCTCGACGCTAGTGGTCAGATCTGACCGCACGCCAACTTCCCTGGTCGCGGCGATCCGCGCCGCCATCCGCGGGATCAGCCCGCGCCAAGCGCTGTTTCGTGTCGAGACGATGCAGGGGGTGGTCGAAGCCTCGATGGCGGACACGCACCTGTACACGTGGCTGATCGGTCTGTTTGCGGCGATGGGCCTGCTCCTAGCGATGACTGGAATCTACGGCGTGATCGCCTACCTGGTCGCCTTGCGGATGCGCGAATTTGGCATCCGGATGGCGCTCGGCGCCGACGCGGGCGGTGTGCGGCGTCTCGTGGTCGCACATGGCCTACGCCTGACAGCGCTCGGCCTGGCGGTCGGTATCGCCCTGGCCGTGCTGGTTACGCGCATGCTGCGCGGCGTGCTCTACGGCGTCGCCGCCACGGATCCGATCACGTTTGGGGTGATGGTCGCGCTGCTGGCCCTGGCGGCGCTCGCCGCGTATTTGGCCCCCGCTCACCGCGCGTCGCGTGTCGACCCGATGCGTGCGCTCCGGTATGAATGAGGGGCACCGAGGAGTAGATGAGACGCGTCGACCACAAACAGTCGGTGGATTGGGGGGTAGAACGGCGGCGTTGATTGGCGTCGCTTCATGGTCAAGGGGAGGATCGGGGATGAGAGTGGTGCGGCGGTTCCTGATACGGTTGGCCCGTTCGGTCACGAGGCGGCGAGATGAGGATCGACTACGAGAAGAGGTCGAGGAACACCTGGCGCTACAAACAGCCCAGAACGTTCGCGCGGGCATGTCACCGGTTGAGGCTCGACGCCAGGCGCGACTGAAATTCGGCGCAGTGGAAGCGGTCAAGGAGGACTATCGAGAGGAGCAGGGTCTACCGGTCGTCGACCGCCTCGGGCAAGACGTACGGTACACGCTGCGGCAGTTATGGCGGGCGCCGTCGTTCACCCTCACGGTGACGCTGACGCTCGCGTTGGGCATCGGCGCCAGCGTGTCGGTATATGCGCTTGGCCGCGGTTTGTACTTCAGCGCTCCGGATGGCGTCACTGACCCGGATCAGCTCGTGGGGATCTCGCAACAGAAGGGGGTCGAGCCCATCAGCGAAGTTATCCGTTATCCTGACTACCTCTGTGGTCTCAGCGGCGTGCCCGTACGTGCCGTTCGCGGCCGCTGGCGCCAGGGATGGGCGCCCAACGACCTCGACGGTCCCAAAGGCGACGGCCGATTTCGTCCGCCCGAACTTCGCGGAGGGTACAGTTGGTGAGCAGCCCGTGCGCCGCGTCGATGATCTGCCTCACGACGATCGGATCGGTAATGCGGACCAGCGCCTCGATATTGAAAAAGAAGCCCGACTTCGTGAAGTTGGCAGACCCGACGTAGGCGACGGCTTCGTCGATGACGTATAGCTTGGCGTGCAGCATCGTTGCGAACGAACCGTCCTCCGAGCGAGCGCAGATGGTTCGCTGTGCCGCGAAGCGCCACTGATACTCATAGCGGTACGGGTGCAGGTACGCCGCGTATGCGAATCCGATGGCCGCGAGGAGGATGCCGGCGCTCGGCTCCAACATGGACGCTGGAGACGACGCCCACCATGCGACGCTGAGCCAGGTCATGCACAGCACGCACATGAAGAGGCTCGTGCAGGCCATCGTCATTCGCCAACGCTGCACGCCGTGCCGGACATGCCGCTCCTGCCGGAGCAAGCTGGCTGCCAGAGTGGGTTGCTCGCAGATTGCGTCGCTGGCGATAAGCGTGATGTTGACGCCCGCCTGATGCTGGGAGTCGAGCTGCTCGACGAGCTCTCGGGTGAGGAACGGCGAGACAACGATGACACTGGTCGTGGCCGCTCGAACCTCACGCCATAAGCGATCGCCAGCACGGCGGCCAAAGATGAACTCGAGGCGCGAGCCGCTGGAAGAACGGCTGTCGTCGTGCCCGTCTCGTAGCGAGGTGACGTGCATCGGATGCCCTGGCGTTCCCGGTACGCAACAGGTTGCACGAAATTGAGGATCTTTGCCAGTCTGCATGCTGATACACGTCTTCGGCCATGCAAGGCTCACCGGGCACCGTCCAACGGCAGCTACGCGAGCGCGGCAACAAGTCGAAGACTGCGCGCCGTCTGGGGCTGTCACGCAAGCAGCTCTACGTCCGCCTGCGTCAGCATGCATTGGACGGCCACGGGCTCGCATCGCTCGGCCAGCGGGCGCTGGCCAGCTCTGAGGCACGCGGTCAACGGCGAATCACCGCGGCGTCCAGCCGAAGGCGTCCATCATCGCGCGAAAGACGTCGGTGTTGTCCATGTAGCCGCGTACGCGCGCCGCGCCGGGGCCCTGGGCGGCAACGAGCACCGGCTCGCCGGTATGGCCGTTGTCCATGCGCAGCGACCGAATCCTGATATCGCGCCTGTCCTCCTTGGCCGCCTCCGCCTCGGCCGCCTCCAGGCCCTCGAGCAATGGCGTGCCAAGCGACCCCCCGCGCAACCGCAGATCGAACGAGTGATCGGCGGTGAAGAGCACCAGCGTTTCGTCGCCAACGAGCGTTGCGGTGTTCTCGATGACGCGATCGAAACCGGCCATGCGGTCGAGTCCGTGGCGGATGTGGTCGGTGTGGGTGTCCGACTCCACCATCAGGAAGTACCCGTTCTCGTTCATCGACAGGATGCGATGCGCGATCCGGATCGCCTCGTCCAGATCGAAGTCGGAGCTCTCGAGTAGCACGATGGTGCGCGTCGCGTCGGCCGGAACGTCCGCCAGCGCCGACAGGACGGATCGGCCGTGCTCGCGCGCCACCTGCTCGATCTCCATGCCCGCCGCCGCGAGTGCCTTGGTGATCGATTGGCGGCCCGAGCCGATCATCACGTCGACGCCGTCGCCGTAACGCGGCGTGAACGCCTGCTGGATGATTGCCGCGGTCTCGCCGCGGTCGTTCACGTGGGCATACGTGGCGGCTGGCGTGGCGCCTGCCAGCGAGTCGTTCGAGAT
>JBOGIN010000477.1:0-2318 GCA_050742275.1 Vicinamibacteraceae bacterium | reverse complement strand
TGAGGAGTGTTCGTGGACGGCCTGTGCGCATGCTCGCCTCCTTAGAGAGCAATACGCCCAGACCGCCCAAGTTATTTCACTTACTTCTGTAACGGGACACTAGAAGAAGACGCGCGTGCCGAGCTCCATGCGGCGGCCGCTCGCCGCGGCGGTGGGGTGACCGAAGTACGGCGATGCCATCACGCCGCTGTAGCTGGTGAAGTTGGTGGTGTTGAAGACGTTCTGGACGTCGACGTACAGCTCGAGACCACGGCGCCCGGCCTTCGTGCCGCCGCCGCTCGCGGCGAACGATTCGTCGCTGCGCCAGCGCAGTCGAAGGTCGGTGTTCCGCTGCCACGAGCCCCGCTCGCTGTTTCGGCCCACACTGTGCGGCCGGTCGTTCGCGACGGCGTCACCATTCTCGTCGAATCCGGTCGTGATCGTGTAGGGCGCCGACGATCTCACCGTCTCCGTCACCGCAGCGCCAAACCCGTAAGGAAGCCGCAGTGTCACGTCGCCAAAGATCCGGTGCCGGATGTCATTGGCGGATGGACCCCAGTCAGCGGCCGGATTGTCGTTGTCCGCGGGCAGGCTCAACGGCCCGTCGGCATCGTTCATCGTCTCCGCGTATCGATACCGAACCAGGCCCGATAGCGTGAGCTCCTGCGGGCGTAGCCGCAGACTCAGCTCGACGCCGCGATCTGTCTCACGCCCAATCGATTGCACCTCCGTAATCCACCCAAGCTCGGGATAGGGCGGGTGGCCCCCCACCGGGAGGTTGACGTTCAGGCCGCGGAATCGATTGCAGGTGGTGTCGCCGAACGCGTTGACCTGTAGCTGAAGCGCCGTGGTCAGCGTATGCTCGACGCCAACCGAGATCCGCCGTGTGGTTGGGAGCACCAGGTCGCCCGCCGCCTGAATGCGATTGACCACCGGTATCACCGGCCGGGCGCCGTTGGCCAACGGGTCCGGCCAGCCGGGCATCGAGACAACGAGGTCGCGCTCGCGAAGGCCATCGAATCGGAGCGTCTGCTCGTGGATGTCCGGCCCGTACCAATCGTAGGAGACGCCAAAGGCGCCGCGAAGCGTGGTCTTCCCGCCCTGTCCACCTGGCGTCCAGGCCAGGCTCGCCCGCGGACCGAAGTTCGCCCAGTCGTCCACCTGCGATTGGAGCTCATGACGCAGGCCGATACCGAGCCGGAACTCCCTGGGGAGCGTAATCTCATTGTAGATGTACCAGCCGAGCTCGTAGCGCGAGTACTGCATCGGCGGATCTCCGATGCGCCGTGTGAACTGCACCGGCTGGCCCGCCTGGTACTCCGCCAGGCTCGGGAACGTATAAGTGCCCAGGATGTTCTGCCACTCGTCGATCCTCGCTCGACCGATGGTTCCCTCGAATCCGAGGCGCAGGTTGTGCTGACGGCTCAGCGCCACCTCCAGGTCGTCCGCGATCTCCAGCAGCGCGCGGCGCGACCCACCTCCGCGCTGGGCGCCACCCGAAACGAACGCGTTGTGGACGTTGATGGTGACCGCGTCGCGCAGCGAACGTGCGTTCACGCCGCCCCAGGAGTACGCAAGGCGGAATTGGTTGACGAGATCCCGCCCCGACTCTCCCGTGGTGGACAGCCGCAGCGTGTGCTCCAGCGTCTCGTTCGTGTAGGCGCGCTCCGGCAGATTGAGCTGACCCACGCCCAGGTTGCTTTCCTGCCCGCTGCGCCACTGATACTCCGCATGCAGTGCGTGTGACGGGGTCAGCGCGTGCTCGAGACGCACCTCCATGTCCGTCCGGAGCGTGTCGCGCGTGACGTTGTCGCTCGACTGGCCGCCCGGCGGGACCGCCACGATGGGCTCTACGTTGAAGGCGCTCGTCCGGCCGGCGCTGAGCGCCAGAGACGAGCGGCCCTTCACCACCGGGCCGCTCGCGCTCCACAGCAGTCGTCGTGTTTGGCCCACCCCGCGCTCCCGTGCGAAGGGGTTGCGCGCATCGAGCGACTGGTCGCGGAGCCCCAGGTCGACGTCATGTTCCCAGCCGTTGGCGCCCGGCGTCGTCGTCACCTCAACCCGCGGTTGCCCGGCGCGGTGCACGTCCGGCGCAAATGGGTCGGACCGGATGCGGATGCTCTGAATCTGTGACTTGTCCGGCAGCGCGTCCCGCCGAAAGCCGTTGACGCGGAGCTCCGCATGGAAGCCCGCCAGCTCGCGCAGGAGCGCTTCCATGTCGTCCCGGTCGTCTGGAAGCTGCGCAATCTCCTCCATCGACATCGTCTGCGAGAACCGATCAGCGAGCGGCTGCGCGCCTTCATCCTGCTCGACGACCACTTCTTCGGTAAGACCGCCGA
>JBOGIN010000476.1:0-2464 GCA_050742275.1 Vicinamibacteraceae bacterium | reverse complement strand
CACCATCTCCATCCCCTCAGTGGCGCAGCGCAATGGCGACTTCAGAGATTGGCGCGACTCCAGCGGCCGGCTGATTCCCATTTACGACCCTGCCACGTTGCGGCCCAACGGTCAGGGCGGCTTCACCAAGGATCAGTTCATGGGCTGCGACGGGCAGACACCGAACGTGATTTGCCCCGATCGCATCAATCCCATTGTCCAGCCGTGGCTGGACGCGCTGCCGACTCCCACCAACGGCCGGGCGCTGAACAACTACCAGCCGCCGGCGCCGATTCCGGACACGATTCTCGGCGATTCGAACTACTACCTCGGGCGCGTCGACGTCCAGGTCGGCGCGAACGACCATTTCTTCGCGAGCTTCTGGCATCAGCGCGCACCTGCCAAGTTCCTGTCGCTGTTGCCGCAATCCATCGCGAATGAAACGTATTCCGATCCTCAGAACTCATGGGTCAACCGGTTCAACTACGACCGTGTCTTCACGCAGAGCTTGCTCAATCACATGTCGATGGGGTACCTGAACCGGAACGAGGGCTACGGCTGCGTGAACCAGGGCTTCGTCGGCGACTTTCCACAGATTGAAGGCGTGGCGGGCTACAACGTCCCACCGCAGATCTCGTTCTCCGATGATTATGAGCAGTTTGGCTGCAACGCCGGCGTCAACATCGGCAACGTGACGACCCGCCCCACCTTCATCATCAATGACATCGTCACCTGGACGAAGGGCAGCCACACCGTCAAGATCGGGATGGAGTACCGCAGCATAATGGGAAACGTCCACAACAACGGCAATCTCGCAGGTTCGTTTTCCTTTGGCCGCGGCGCGACGGAGATCCTCGGTGTCAACAGCGGTAGCCCGATTGCGAGCTTTCTCCTGGGCGCGGTGGACAGCGGCGACGTGACCTTTTACGACGTCACCACGACGTATCCACGGCAGTCGGCGTGGGTTTTCCATGCGGGCGACACCTGGCGGATTGGCAGCAAGCTGACGCTCGACTACGGGGTGCGGTGGGACTACTTCTCGCCCTCCCGCGAGAAGTATGATCGCTTTTCCTTCTTCGACCCGAACGGAGCCAATCCGGGCGCCGGCGGGCTGCCGGGCCGCCTGGCGTTCGCGGGCGACGAGTACGGCGACGCCAGTTTTGGCGAGCCCTATCCCGAGGAGCCGTGGTATGGGGGCTTCGCACCCCGGCTGGGCGCCGTTTACGCCCTCAACCAGAAGACGAACCTCCGCGCAGGATACGGCGTGTTCTTCACGCAGGCCTTCTATCCGGGCTGGGGCGGCGGCATGTCACAGGACGGCTTCTCGAACAACGTCACGTTCAACACGTCGCTCGGCGGCATCCGGCCGGCCTTCTTCCTGGACGAAGGGTTCCCGCAGAACTTCCGGGAGCCGCCGATCATCGAGGCGGACTACCGCAACGGCCAGGACATTCTGTATCGACCGATCGATGCCAACGAGCGTCCCTACTCACACCAGTGGAACCTCACCGTCGACCGCGAGGTGGGGCAGGACGTCGCCGTAAGCGTCGCGTACGTCGGCACGCTCGGACGACGGCTTCCCTCGAGCATCGCGCCGTTGAACGCGCTCGACCCGGCGCTGCTGTCGATGGGGCCGGCGCTCCTCGACGAGTTCGAGCGGGGCACGACGAGCCTCCATGGCGTGCCGGCGCCCTATGAAGGATGGGCCGAGCAGATGGTCGGCTGTGCGCCATCGGTGGCGCAGGCGCTGCTGCCCTATCCGCAATACTGCAGCGACCTGCAGGGCCTCAACGAGAACTACGGCGAATCCAGGTACCACTCGCTGCAAGTGAAGCTCGAGAAGCGCTTCTCGGGGGGCATCTACGGGCTCGTCTCTTACACGCTCTCCAGGACCGTTTCTAGTGGGTCTGACAACGTCCAGCGGGGAGAGGCCGCGTCGGCAAACGACGCGCAAGGGGTCATCTCACCGTTCGAAAAGGACCGCAACGAAGTAGTTACAGTAGACGATACGCCGCACGTGCTGTCGGCGGCGTTCGTCTACGAGCTGCCGTTTGGACGGGGGAGGCGGTACCTGAACACGAGCAGCCTGGCCGACTCGCTGCTCGGCGGGTGGCAGGTCAGCACCATCTTCCGCTATTCCTCGGGGCTGCCGTTCTTCTTCCGCTCTGGCGAGTTCTGCAACGTTCCCGGTCAATTCCAGGCCGCATGCATCCCGGCGGTCGTCGACCCCTCTGCGGTCTTTGCCCAGGACCTGGGAAGCTTCGACCCGGCGAAGGGGCCGCTCTTCAATCGCGACGCCTTCGAATCGGTCGATACCTTCAACTTCTATTACGGGCGTGGCAACCGGATCGAAGAAGATATTCGCGGGTTCTCCTATCGCAACCAGGACCTCTCGCTGATCAAGAACACGAGGCTGCCGGGCAACACGAACCTCCAGATACGCATCGAGGTGTTCAATCTCTGGAACTGGCACACGTTCACCGCC
>JBOGIN010000475.1:0-2205 GCA_050742275.1 Vicinamibacteraceae bacterium | reverse complement strand
GAACGGTACCAGTGAACGAGCCCTCGCCCCGACGTATCAGGTGGTCGAAATGAGAACCGCTATAGTCGAGACCCACGCTGCCGCGCAAGGACAGCCAAGACGACGCCAGGAATGTACTCGATAGACTGCCCGTGAAGTGGGAAGTACGCTCACGGTTCCGTTCCCCGAACAAATCGGACGGGCGGCCGCGAGGGCGCCAGCCATCGAATTCATCGCGATACCCTGGACCAAACTGGGCCATGCGGGGCAAGGCCGTGCCCGCCACTCGGGTCTCGTTGGTAACGAATCCAACGGACAGCCGCAAATCGCCTCGGTCAGCGAGCTCCCCGGTCATGGTGCCGCGGAGACTGACCTTGCGCACGCCGTTAGGGTGAATGATCTCAGCAGGTATGTCGTTTTGGCCCAGGAACGCGCGGTAGCGCTCTTGGTCAGTATCGGGCATCCGGAGAAATCCGCGCTCGTTCTCGTACTCTCCCGAAAGGAAGTACGTCAGCGACGGCATACCGCCGGACAGCTGCGCACCATAGACTTGCCGAACACCAGTACCCAGAGGTGTGGTGACGGAGTTGGTCATCGGATTGAAGGAGGACAGGCTGTCGGCCATACAACTATTGGCGGCCTCGGCCAGGAGCGTACAGCGGACGGGAGCGCCCGACGCTGTCGATCTTCCGAATCGGTACCAGCTGTCTGGATAGCGCTCGCTGGGTTCAATTGCACCGATCTCGGTGTAGACATCCACCGTGGTTCGGCCCGGCATGCCGCGCTTCGTGTTGATCAGTATGACGCCGTTCGCCGCGTCGGTCCCGTAGAGGGTCGCGGCCGATGGACCTTTGACGATCTCGATCGATTCAATCTCCCTTGGATTGATATCGGCCAGCCGGCCGGTGGTGTGGCGAGCCGCGAAGTTGAACAGCGTCGGATTACTGCGCTGGCCCGGAGTATTCTCAACCCGCACACCGTCCACGACGACAATCGGATCGTTCGCGAGCGTGAAACTGTTCATTCCCCGAATACGAATTTGTGAGGACAGCCCCGACCCGCCGTCCGGCGTCAGCACGGTCACGCCGGCAACTCGACTCTGAATCAGATCGCTGAAGTTCGCGATTGGCGCACTACGCGCAATGGCATCAGCACGGACACTGCCGAGCACGTGTCCCAATTCTACCCGCCGCTGCTCGCCCGTCGCAGTCACTACAAGCTCGTCTAGCCTTGTGGGTGAAAGTTCGAGCGCGAAGTCGAGCGTGACCGTAGCGCCATCGGCAACTTCTACCTCCAGTGTCGACCTCCTGTAGCCGATCGACGCAACACTGACGTTGTGCCGTCCCGGCGGCACGTCCGTGATGCGATAGCGCCCATCCGCGTTTGTGAACGCACGCCCAGCCCCGTCGACGGCGATCTGAGCGTTTACAACAGGGCTATTCGTGCCCGCTTCGGTCACCGTTCCGGTGATCGTACCGACTCGCACGTGCGTAGCCGGAGCGGTCACACTCCGCACCATGATGTTGGGACTGGACGTGTGATCACCGTTCTCATCTGCGTGATCGCCTCGCGCCGCATCTCGCTTGCCGCCCATGCTGCTCGCCAACACGCCCGGATGGCGCAGTCCGATCAGGAGATTGCCGCGCTCACCCTGCGAGTCACCTTCGAGGAAAAGCACGATCTGGCCGGAGAGCTCGACGTACTCCAGCGCGGTCCCGGCCAGCAACTGATCGAGGGCACCGCTCATGTCGACATTTGCGCAGGCACAGCTCACGCTTGCGTTACGTGGCATCCGCGCGGGACTGAACGCGAGAGGTACACCCGATGCCTGGGTCAACGCGTTGAGCGCCGATTCGAGGGGCATGCGCTCGATGCTCAGGCGCGCGGGGCGTTCCAGCAATGAGCGCGCAGGTTCGCCAGAGCTTTTGCTTTGTGCCACGCGCGTGTCCGGACGCTGCGCCCATGCGGCGTGGGCAAAGGCGAGCATCGCAGACGCGACGAGGAAGATGCGAGCCATGCGAATCACAGAAGCCCTCCTTACTGCTTCGTAGGAGTGAGGTCGATCGTGGCGCGTGCGTCGTCGAGCGAACAGACGGCCGCGAGCACCTTGCAGACGACCCGGAGCACGTCTTCCTCGGTGGGATCGGTGAACCACGCGGTGACCGTATGCGTGCCGGACTTCTCGCCGACGACGTGAACCTGGATACCGAAGTGCCGGCGTAGCTC
>JBOGIN010000474.1:0-3486 GCA_050742275.1 Vicinamibacteraceae bacterium | reverse complement strand
CGGTGAACCCGACGACCATCGGCCGAAGGGCCAATCGTGACGGTCCCAGCGGCCTTCTCATGGTTGCCTCCTAGCGGCGGAATCCCTGGATGAATGCGGTGACCGCCTGGCGCACGTCCGCCTCGACCTTGGCGTCGAACGGCGAGGTGCGCGGCTCGTAGCCGCCCTCTTCGAAGGCTCGCGCCGTGGGCAGATAGCCAAGCCAGCCGTTGGTGTAGCCGAAGAAGAGCGTGTGCGAGAACGGCGACTTGTCGCGCACGTCCATCGCGATCTCGCAGAACATCTCGACCGGCGCCGACCAGATCACCGTGTCGTTGATACGGACGAAGCGAATGGGCAGCCGCACGAGCGGACGGCCGTCGTTCGCGGCGTAGGCGGCCAGCCCCTCCGGCCACGTCAGCTCGGCTTTGCGAGGTGTGTCGACGATCCGCTCCGCGTGGCGGATGCTCACCTCGTTGGTTCCCGGCCCCATGGACGCGAGCACTGCCAGGATGCGATCGCCGAGGAGCACCCTGAACTCCGAGAGATGACCCCGCTTCGGATCGGGATACACGCTGTAGATGGGCGCGAGGTTGCCTGCCGCGCCGTTCACGTACAGCGCCGTTCCCCCGAGCTTGTCTTCGAGGTACGCCGTAACGACGCCCGGTCCGTCGCCGCTGATGTGGAGATTCGCTCCGCTCATCACGGTGCCGTGCATGGCGTAGTTGGCGATCACGGCGATGAGGCTGCCGTCCTGGCGGTCGAGACGGATCAGATGAAGCTGCCGGTCCGCCGGACCCTCGGGGTTGAGTCCAATCGACACGCGTCCATCGACGTCCTTGGCGCGGCGGTTGATATTGGCCATGGCCAGGCCCGTTCCGAAGGCAATGCGCGCGGGCTCGAGCGTGTCGCGCGCGGTGCGGACCGCGTCGATCAGCGCCGCGATCGTGCGCTCGGTGTACTCGCGGTTCCAGTCATGGTCGGAGCGGCCCAGGAGCGTCTCGTACAGATCCGGCGGTCCGATCTCGGGGGCGGCGTGCGTGTGGGTCACGCTCCACAAGACATGCTTGGGGTCGATCCCAGTCTTGCTCTGCAGGTCGCGCATCACACGGTCGTAGAGCGCGGGTGAAAAGAGGCAGAGATCGCTGGCAATCAAATAAAGCTGGGTGCCGCCGGCATCGAACGCGACGACCCGGTGGTAGATCGGATCGTGCATGCCGGTAGACTGCCGCGGCGCGTAGCCGCTCAGCCATTGCGAGTTCTTCGGAGTGATATCAACCTTGACCGCCGACGCACGGAATCCTGCCGCTTGCGGACCAGGAGACTGCTCTCCGTTCCGCGAAGCAACCGCTCCCTTCTCCATCGCAGGTGAGAGTCCGCACATGAGCGCGGCGACCACACAGACGCCCGCGGACCAGGCGGATCGAACACGTTTGGCAATCATGGCGCCTCGTAGAGCCGCAGCCGCTCGATCGACCACTCGGGGGCGTTCTCGGGCGTGGCGGTCTGGGTGATACGCACGAACCTGGCTCGGGCACGAGGGAAGGTAATCACGGTCGTGGCGTCCTGCCCTTCCCCTTCTGCGACAGGCCGACTCCACGTGCGCCCGTCCATGGATACCTGCACTTCATATCGATGCGGGAACGTGCCGGGGCGTGATGCCCCATCGTTGTCTTCCTCGTCGTCCTGGGGAGACGAGTTGAACTGCATCTCGGTGATCCAGGTCGGCTCCGGCAGCTCGATCTGGAACCACATCCCAGCCTTCTGTGGCGCGCCGCTCGTCCAGCCCGCGAACGTCAAGCCGTCGCCGGCCCGCGCCGTGTTGTGGCTGGCCGCTGCCTTCCAGGTCCTGTCGGGCACGAGCGCCACGGGCACCGATGCCTTCAGCTCGTCGACCGTCCACTGCGCCGTGCGATCGGCTGTAGTCGCGCGAACCTTGGCCACGTCCGTCGGCTCGACGAACGTGGCGCGGTTGCCAAAGGCGTTGCGGATGTAGGAAGCGACGGCGGCAACCCACTCATCGGGGTTCGTGCCCATCGGCACCATCACGTCGGCGTACGTCTTCCCGTCGATCGGTCCGGTCATGCCGTGCAGGATGGGCTTGATCACATACTCGCGATGTCCTTGCACGCGGCTGGAGCCCACGAAGGACGGCGCCATCGTGCTCCCGCCGGCCCCGTTGGTGGGTGTCCCGCGGCCATCGGCGCCGTGGCACGCAAAGCAGAGCTCGTTGTAAATCGTCTCGCCCCGCTCCAGCATGGACCGCTGCTCGGCTGTCAGCGCACCCTCCCCCGAAGGGCGGTCCGTTAGTGTGCTCGTTGGCTGCAGCATCTGCCGGCCGATCTCCCGCACTCCCCGTGCGTCGCTCGCGGCTTGCGCCGCCTCGATTACCGCTTCGAGGTCCGGCGCCTCGAGGAGATGAAGGGTGAGCAGCGCCTGCAGCACGACGTCGGTATCCGCGTCTTTCGCGAGCGTGCGATAGTCGTCTGCGAACGATCGATTGCCAGCTTTGTAGAGCGTCTCGCTGGCGCGGATCGCCTGGATCCGCATGCCTGGATTCCGATCTTTCATCAGTGCGCGAACGAGCTCCGCATCGAGCGCGCCCAATCCCTCCAAGGTCCACAGCGCGTGGAAGCGGGCGAACAGATGGCCGGACGTTCGCACCATTCGCTGCAGGTCCGGCACCACCGATCGGTCCTGTTCGAGGACGAGAAGCTGCTGCGCCGTATCGCGCCACCAGCCGTTGGGATGCGTCAGGTGCCGAACCAGCTGCGCGGGCGTTTCGTTCAGCATGCGCGGCTTCGTCTGGTCACGCGCGGTGCCGTCGTACGTCAGTCGCCAGATGCGACCGCGACCGACGACCTCGTCCAACTGGTACTGGTCGATCTTTCGCCGCAGGTAGGTGCCCGCTTTAGCCCAGGGCGCGCCTTCGATGATGCCGCGGTACATGTCCACGATGTAGAGCGTGCCGTCTGGCGCGGTGGCGACGTCGACTGGGCGGAAGAGCGGGTCGAGCGACCGGATGAACTCGCGGCGCGGATAGGCGTTGCGAAGCTGAGTGAGGCCTTCGCGCTTGACCGGCGTCAAGCGGCGGACGATGCGCGCGACGACTTCGCCGTAGAAGTAGTCGCCCACGAGCGCCTTTGGCAGGCGGTCGCCTCGATAGATCTCGCTGCCGGCGCTGGCGGTCGAGCGGATGAGCGAGCCGTCCGGCATACGTGTGTTCGGCAGACCTTCCTGGATGTCGCCAATCAGGATGGGCGCCCCCCACGTGATGTTCAGGTCCGGCTCGAACTGATCGTCCACCGAGAAGTTCCCGTAATGAATTGGGAACTGGAAGTAGCCCGGCATTCCGCTCGCGCCGGCTTGGAACCAGAGCTTGCCGTGATTGTCCTGGCTGATCCCCCACTGTGCGCGGTTCGCGCCAGTCGGCTCGCGCAACAGGCCGTTGGGGGTCCAGCGCACGCGGAAGGCGTTGACGGTGCTGTACAACCAGTTGTCCATGCC